>NZ_JBFUHM010000040.1:0-43538 GCF_056402395.1 Peribacillus sp. P4_B1 | reverse complement strand
GTCTAGGGGAGACCCCGCAGGCGAAAGCCGAGGAGGCTCCCCGACCGCCCGCGGAAAGCGAGTGCCTGGAGTGGAAAATCAACGGCCAAATTGTACAACTCATAAAAAATAGACAAACTCGATTTTCATCGAGTTTGTCTACAGTCTGGGACGGACCCCGTTAGGGCCCGTCCTTTTTTTGATTAGAATGTAAATTTCCGTATTTCCTTGTGCATATCCTGGGATAGGGCATCCAATTCACTAGCCAGGGCATTTAATTGTTCCATGGAAGCATTCGTTTGTTCTACGGAAGCAGATACTTCTTCAGTTCCTGCCGCAGTTTCCTGGCTGATCGAGTTTAATTGTTCTGCATTACTCGCCATCCGTGTGACCTCGGATACCATTTCGTTCATCATCTTTTTTATTTCGTCAAAATTGCTGAATGTATTCGCGATAATGGATGCAATGTGACTGAAGGCATTTTCCGTATCCGTTACAGAAGTATCCTGAAGATGGATTTTTTGATTGACTTGGTCAATCAAATCAACGGTATTGGTTGTATCGGTTTGCATGGCTTGAATGATTTCCGAGATTTCCTTTAGTGAGTTTTTCGTCTGTTCGGCCAGTTTTTTCACTTCATCGGCAACAACTGCAAACCCTTTTCCATGTTCACCTGCCCTGGCTGCTTCGATGGCAGCATTCAGAGCGAGTAAATTAGTTTGTCCGGCAATTCCGCTTATGGTCTTTACAATCGCATTGATATCATTTGACCGTGCATCCAAAGATTTGACTGCCGTACTCATCTTGTTGGATATCATGGAAGTTTCATTGAATTGCCGTTTTAGGCCTTGCACTTGAGTGATTCCGTTTTCGGAAGCCTTGAACATATTTTCGGATTCCGTGGCCATATTGCTCGCTTGCGCTTCAAGATCATTGATTTTGTCAGCCAAAAGCTTTACAGCCCTTTCGTTATTCTGCCCTACTTCAATTTGGTCGATGGCACCGGCCGCTATTTGTTCCATAGTCAGGGCCACCTCGTTAGCTGCCGCTGAATTCTCATCTGCACTAGCCACCAGTGTCATGGATGAATCGGATACTTTATCGGAAAGGTTGTTGACAACCCCTAACATATGGCTCATATTCCTGGTCATTATGTTGGTGTCTTCTGAAAGTTGCCCAATCTCATCCTTTCTGGGAATGGAAGTCCTGGGTGTGAAATCGCCGTCAGCCATTTTCCGAATGGATTCTTGCAGCTTTTTAATGGGAGTTGTTAAAGAACGGGTTATAAAGATGGCAGTTAGTGCAGTGACAGTAAAGACGATCAACATTGTGATGATATTACCGATTATCATCGGGCTTGCATGGGCTATCACTTCATTTTCTTCCATTACTCCAGCAATTCGCCATCCAGTGGTTGGATTGGTGGCGTATCCGATGATCCGGCTTTGCCCTTCATATTCCTCTATCATTGAACCGGATTCACTTTTCATTTTTCTGAAGATATTTTCCTTTGATATATCCTGTTGAATTTTTTTCTTGTCAGGATGTGTAACGAATATCCCTTTCTTATCAAGCAAAACGGTATAGCCAGTTTTTCCGAATTTCGTTTGATTAACCATCGTGATCAATGTATCGATCGAAATGTCGACGCCGATCACGCCTATTAATTCATCACCATCATATATGGCCTTTGCTGCCGTGATGACAAGTGTATTGGTCGCCCGATCTGTATAAGGTTCCGTCCAAATGGTCTTGTTTTTTTGTTTCAATGCGGATTGATACCAATCCCTTTGTCTTGGGTCGAAGTCAGCCGGCAATTCAGCTTTTGGGAATATTAATGTTTTTCCATCTTTCTCAGTGCCGAGGTATAAACCATTTATTTCAGAGTTGCTGGACTGTGTGTTGGAAAACTCATCCATTATGGATTCTGGGTACTTATCAGAATTACTCATGATAGGATACTTACCGATCCTATCCAATTGATTCTCCGTTTTTTGAAAGAAGATTTCGAAAGAATCGTTCATTGACTTTACTTGCTCTTCCGTCGTTACGGTAAGTACCTGGGTCGTCATATCGATACTATTTTTATAGCTCATGTAGGAGATGGCCATTCCGCTTATCATGATCAAAGCTAAAAAGGGAATCAATATTTGTTTTTTTAGCGAATTAAAATACCAGTCCTTCAGTCTTTTCATATGGACAATCCTCCTTATATACCTCTAATTAATTTTGGCTTCTATAGATATTTCGGTCTGTTTGCCCTTTTTTGAAGATTGAAGTTGGAAAATTGCCAATATTAATTTTGTCGGAATCTCCAACATAAATATAAGGTATTCTGCGGTTGGCATGGAGTGGAATATAGATGAAAAAAAAGACCGCTATAGTCAACTCTTCCAATCATTGAATCTTATTCGACTTGGATATTTTTTGTCCTGCCCGTATACCATGTGTAAAACTCGTCAGCATATTCAACGGATACATCTTGGAGCTTTGTATGGTGCACAGGCTTGGAGCGGTTGATCGTTTCGATTGAGGCAAGCCCGAAAAGCTTTTGCAACTTCGTACGTTCCACCTCAATTTGAATGACCTTGCTTCTTTTGGTAATGAATAGTGATGTTTCCAAACTTCCGGACTTAAACTGAATAAACTCATCATTTAATAAATAACGGCTATTTTTGTAATCTAGAATTCTCAATGTATAAATGATGGCGAGTAAAATCAGCGATATATACCATAGGGAGGGTTTGAAATAATAGATTGCCACTGTTGTGAGAATCCAGAAAAAGCTGGGCCGCAGCATTCGGATTTTGAAGGCCTGCTTTGATAGCGACTCCATTGACCGTTCCACTTTGTAAGCGGGTAAAACCTCTTCTACCATTCCATATGCCATTTCAATCGATAAAAAAGGATAGAGAGTATTTGTTTCTAGCTCTTCATCACCCGTACTTCCTGCGCTGATCAGTTTCACTTCTGCCAAGCCTAGCACCCTTTTAATGATTGATTGGGAGATTTCGACAGCTTGTACTTTTTCTTTCTGAATGGAAAAAGCAGATTCATCCAGTAGACCCTTCTTGATATATATACGATCGTGATCGGATGAAATTTCATATTTTCCATATTTAACGAATGTAGAAATGATTCCGAAGGCAACGGCTATACATATGAGGCCGACAAGAACGATGGTTATGATCCACCACGTATCCAATAACTTGGCAAAGAACCCTTCGGCATTCTCCAAATTGATAAAATCATCGAGTGTATTATATAACGTAGCCACAATTGGGATAAGAGCCAAAAAGCTGAGTGATGTAAAGGAAGCTTTCAGCACATCCTGTTTAGTTGGCGTAAAATGGATCGTTTTTTCAATTGGTTCCATATCCTTCGTTTTTCGTTCTTCGGGGCTATCCAATTCGATAACCTGAAGTTCCTGTTTTGAGGAATATTCCCCCTCAAGCCGTTCGGCCTCTTTTCGGGAAATAACCTCAAAAGGCAAGGTACCCTGATCACCAGTCATCCCTGTTTCGAATGTTAAGGAGGTTAAGCGGAAAATCTTATGGAATACCGTCGTACGTTGTTGAACATTCTGTACCTTATGAAGCGGGACCGTTCGATAAGATTTCGAAATGATCCCTGAGGTAATATAAATGGTTCCTTCTTTGATTTGATATTTATACGTATACCATTTAAGGATGATAGAAAGGACATTCCAAATCAGATAAACTAAAAAAACGATTTGGAGTACCTTCATATACATCTTTTCAGAACCGAAGTTCAGGACATAAAGCATGATTATGAAAAACACATTCCCTTTCAGCAATTTCCATAATTCGAAGGGGATTTTGAAAGGGTGTAATCGTTTTACATGTTCTTCCATCGTTAATCCACTTCCTTAATTTTAGCGAAATGGGCAATTTTATCTCGTAATTCATACGCCTCTTTCTCGGGGATGGCAGGTATGGCATGTGAGTCCCCCATTGTTCCGATACTTAGTGAATAAAGGTTATATTTTCGCAAAAACGGGCCTTGGTTCAATTTGACGGACTGAACCTTCGTCATCGGAATGAGTTCATGCGTTTCACTCCAAGCTCCGCGTTTTGTTTGAATGAATTCTTCGTTCACGTCGTAACGCCAATACTTTTGCAACAAGATTGGTTCAATGAAGATGGACCAGATTGCATGGAAAAAAGATAATGTGATAAGTCCGTATAAAATCCATCCAATCCATTCTTTCCAAGCGAAATAATCATCAACATATAATAGGATGCAAAAGACGGCGAGGGTAATGAAATTGGTAATGGCTTCGGTCATCCGCCATACCTTCACGGATTCTTTGGAAATTTTCTTCGTTGGTGGCGATATCTTTGAATACATATATTCACTCCTTACTATGTCTTTATACTTATACGGATTATCATTCAAAAAAGTTCCCTGTAATCGTACATGTAAATGAATCATGAAGTAAGGATCGCCAATTGGATTCCATTGGATGGCGGTCGAATAATCCTGCCTTTCTTGAGTATGTATAAATAGAGACCATCATGTGGAATTTTTTCTTTTTTAAATGACTTTAAAATGGACAAGATAGAGGTGGTGAGTTTTTAGAGTGGGAGTGATAGGTTTGACATATAAAAGGAAGTTGAGTTTTATATTCTTCCTGTTTTTGATTTGTTTTTTTAATGGAGAATCGATGCAGGCTGCGAATGATGATGGAAACCTAGGACAGGAAATTCAACAAATTTTGGATGATTCACCAGGGTTGGCAGGGGCGTTAACGGGAATTTCCATCCGATCAGCGGAATCGGGGGAACTGATTTATGAACGAGGGTCGCAAACGAGATTGCGGCCTGCTTCGAACCTTAAGCTTTTGACTGCAGCAGCTGCGCTGGAAACATTAGGGGAAGATCACGTTTTTCAAACGGAACTATACATAAAAGGGGTGCAGGTTGGCCATGTTCTGCAGGGGAATGTTTATCTGAAGGGAAAAGGAGATCCAACATTATTGGAAAAGGATTTTGATGAGCTGGCATCGTCACTGAAGCACAAGCAAGTTAAGCTCGTTCATGGAGATCTTATAGGGGATGATTCTTGGTATGATGATATCCGTTATTCCCGAGACTTGGTCTGGAGCGATGAACAGGAATATTACGGAGCAGCTGTTTCAGCGTTAACCGCTTCCCCGAATGATGACTACGATACCGGTACCATCATCGTGGAGATAACCCCCGGGGAAAAGGCTGGCAAAATGGCAAAGGTGATGCTGAAGCCTGAAACGGATTACGTGAAGATCATCAACAAAACGAAAACAGTAGCGGCAGACGGCAAACAGGAAATTGAAGTCGAACGGTCTCATGGCACAGATGTCATTACAATCACCGGGACCATTCCGGAGCATGCCGGGGTGACCGAAGAATGGATCTCAGTGAAAGATCCCACAGAATATGCCCTGAGCCTATTTGAAAAGTCAATGAAGAAACATGGAATTAAAGTGTTGGGAAAAAGGAAAAAAGGAAAAGCCCCTGTAGGAGCGGACTTGATCGCCACTCATCAGTCCATGCCACTTTCACAACTGCTTATTCCTTTCATGAAATTGAGCAATAACGGCCATGCTGAGGTTTTGGTGAAAGAAATGGGCAAAGAAGCAGCAGGGAAGGGAAGCTGGAAAGATGGTTTGAAGGTCGCTCGAAATCAAATGAAGGGTTTGGGTCTCAATATGCAAACAATCAAGATGCGTGATGGATCTGGCATATCCCAAGTCAATATGATTCCAGCGAATGAAATAACGAAACTGCTATATGCCGTACAGGAGAAAACGTGGTTTCCTGCTTACTTGAACGCTTTGCCGATTGCAGGAAATGAAAAGCGGATGGTAGGCGGTACGCTTAGAAAGAGAATGAAAGGGACAAATGCAGCTGGGAACGTTCGTGCGAAAACAGGGACCATTTCAGGAACGAGCTCTCTATCAGGTTATGTGACGACCAAAAGAGGGGAAAGAGTCATATTTTCGATCATCGTGAATAATTTCATGGAAGAAAAGGGCATTACGGCAATCCAGGATAAGATAGCCGTGATGCTTGCAGAACAGGAAAAGCTATTGGTGAGCGGACTTTAGTATCCATTTTGAAAGGTAAGCTTGAAGTTCAGAAAAATCTGCGATGAACAGATCAGCATCAGCCAATTCATTTTCTTCGGCAAATCCAAATTGGCAGCCTACAGCCGATAAGCCATTTTTCTTTGCTGCCTCGATGTCGGATTTTCGATCCCCAATCACAATGGCGCTATCAATTCGATAGTCTTTCAACAACATTTGCACTAATTCGGTCTTCGAGCCTTTCGAGGACCTTTCCACGCTATATATGTCCGTAACGAATTCATGCAGCCCAAAATAAGAACAGATTTCTTCCAGGTACTTTACTAGACCGTTGCTAGCAATGAAAATGGAAATTCCAAGCTGTTTGATCGTTGACAAGGTCTCCATGACGAGGGGGAAAAGCTGACCATTCCCTTGTTTGATTTCTTGAATCAAGCAATCTAAAAAAAGTTGGTCAGCCTGTCGGCGAATATGATCGGGATGCTTAGGTAATAGAGTTTCCCATACGACTGTCAGCGGGACGCCCATAATCTCTTGATACTTGGCAAGCGGGGTATTCCCTGTCCAGCTCCCTTCTGATCGAAGTATCTCAAATGTTCTTTCAAGTGAAGAACCTAATATCTTGTTTGTTTGAAACAAGGTGCCGTCCATATCGAAAATGGCGGCAAATTGGATTCTGTTCATTACTAGCACCTTCTTCTTAGTTTTTTTCATTTTATCCCCACAAGGAAGGAATATAAGGGAGGACGAATAGAAATAAGTAGTATAGGAGGAATGCTTATGAACTTTCCAACACTTAATGGACAGTATACGATTAAAAATCTTATTGCTGAAATTCACGAAATTTCCCAAAAAAGATCTCCATATATTATGGCCATCGATGGTCGGGGCGGGTCTGGAAAAAGTACACTCGCTTCCCTTATCCATGCAAAGTGTCCAGGTAGCGCAGTCGTTCATATGGACGATTTTTATTTGCCATCATCGAAAAGGATCCAGTTGCCCCCAGCCCAAAAACAGATTGGAGCGGATTGTGATTGGGAACGGGTTTTTAACCAAATCCTAAAACCGCTTACTGTAGGGAATGATGCAAGGTATCAAAGGTATGATTGGGAAACGGACACTATGGCCGAATGGCATATCGTTCCTGCTGGAGGCCTTGTCATTATTGAAGGGACGTATTCTATCCGTAAAGAATTGGCAGGGTCCCATGATTTCACGATATGGGTGGAATGTCCCCGCGATCAGCGCTTGAAACGTGGCCTCGAGCGGGATGGTGAAGATGCGCGTCAAATGTGGGAGGATAATTGGATGGTTCATGAAGATCTATATGTTGACGCGCAAAGGCCGCAAGAAAGAGCGAATCTTGTTGTGGACGGAACGAGCTGAATCCTGGGATATCTGGAAAGTCACTTTTAATTGTAAGGGTTTACCTGTAAAATTCATATTGAATTTTTAGATAAATTTCTGGGGAGCCAGAAGCATGGGGGGAAATTATGTTTAATAATGAAGAACAAGCAGCCGTATATAAAGCCATTTATAACCGAAGGGATATCAGGAGTTTTTTGCCCAAGCCCATTTCAAAGGATATACTCCGCAGAATCTTGGAGGCTGCACATCATGCGCCGTCTGTAGGATTCATGCAGCCTTGGAGTTTCATTGTAATTTCATCTCAGGAAACCAAGAACAGTTTGGCATGGGCAGCGGATAAAGAAAGAAGGGCACTAGCTATTCATTATGAAGGGGGTAAAGAAAATAAGTTTCTTAGTTTGAAAGTGGAAGGGTTAAAAGAAGCACCTTACACCATTTGTGTAACATGTGACCCGACACGTGGCGGCTCCCATGTTTTGGGGAGGAACTCTATTCCGGAAACGGATATCCTATCAACGGCCTGTGCAATTCAAAATATGTGGCTGGCTGCCTGTGCGGAAGGATTGGCAATGGGATGGGTAAGTTTTTATAAGAAGAATGATATTCGTGACATTTTGGAGATTCCGCCGCATGTAGAACCCATTGCACTCATGTCAATTGGCTATACGGATCAATATCCGGATAAACCCATTCTTGAACTTGCCAATTGGGAAAAAAGAAGGCCGATGGATGAACTTATTTTCGAGGATAAATGGGGTAAAAGATGAAACTTTTATAATAAATGAAGGACATGGATTTTGAACCCTCTTCGAGTGAACTGGGGAGGGTTTGGGAAAATCAGTTACACAGGTATTGGAAAGTTAATCTTTACAAAGTTATGAAGCCCCTGGTTTAGGGGTTTTTGTTGTGAGGAAATGGTTTTCTGAGAAAAAACCAGAAGGCACTCATTCAGTATGGGCGATTAAAAAGATTAATCCTGTTTACACATTTACGTTGGAGGGGAAGGCAACGGACCTGCAGCCATCACGAAGTGGTTGTAAATGAAAGAAGCAGTGAAAATATAGAAGGCTCTTTCGGAAGATACATATTCTGGAAGAGTCCTATTGAATGTACGTATTCAATAATTTCCGTGGATCCTGGTAAGTGCCTTTGTGAACACCGAAAAACTAAAAATAAAAACTGGCTGCACTTTTAACGTTGTCAGTTTTTTGATTTTAAAGGCTGCGCCTTTTAGAGGATTCAGGTATACCGAGGTCTTCATGGTTTTCCTGTAGGTTTTTCTGCTGAATCCGGTTAGTGCTTTTTATCGATCGTATATGCCAATTCATTAATCCTCAAGCTCCCACAGCTGAATGAGTAAACAATCAGTCAGATCTTTAGCCCCAACTCCAATGGGGTCAAGGGATTGCAATACTTGAATCATATCTTCTATTTCTACCACGGACACGGAAAATGCGAGGCAGCCCAATTTGCATCCAATTCAAGAAGTCCATATTCATTTAAGCCCCCCATTGGGGAATCTCCCTTTCGATAGCTTTCAAGGATCTTAGCATGCTCGTTTCTTCTAGTTTTTCCAGTGTTTCTGCTTTGCTGGAATAATTATCGTTCGGGTTGTAAACATCGTCGCCGTTGAAACTCGACAATATGCCTGTCATTTAGCACTTAATGTAATGGATGGGGTGATTAATGATTTGAATACGAATCGAATGATTTATATATGAATCAATACATGCTCGTGATGATTTGATTATGAATCGTTGTTCCTTGAATACCTTTAATATAAGACTCATATAATTTGGCATGCATCTTGCTATATCTATATATATAAATATAAAAATAAATTAGCTTGAAAAAAATCCATAACATGAGAAGGGTGTTTTTTACATGATTAAAGAGAAGACGGGTATTCAGGAATTAATCGATTTGGATAAAAAGCATTTTATTCATCCGACTACGGCAATCGAGCAACAGCAGGCAGATGGTCCAAGTTTCATCTTTAAGGAAGGGAAGGGAATATATCTTACGGATGTCACGGGCAGGACAGTCATTGATGGCATGGCTTCACTTTGGAATGTGAATATTGGACATGGACAAGAAGAGATGGCTGAAGTCGCGAAGGAACAAATGGCGAAGCTAGCTTTCACCTCAAGTTTCGCCACTTTCAGCAACGAGCCGGCAATCCGGTTGGCGTCCAAAATCGCTTCCATCGCTCCTGGGGATTTGAATGCAGTTTTCTTCACTTCAGGTGGATCAGAGTCGAATGATACGGCCATCAAACTTGCTCGTCATTACTGGCTTTTGAAAGGGCAGCCTAATCGTCAAAAAATCATTTCCCGCTCGAAATCCTATCATGGAGTGGCAATGGGAGCTACAAGTGCGACTGGCCTGAAGCCGTTCCGGGACTTCACGAATTCAATCGCACCGGATTTTTACCATGTGGACGGTTCTTCCATTGAAGAGTTGCGTAAGGTCATAGAACAGGAAGGACCAGAAACGATTGCGGCATTTATCGCTGAACCGATTCAAGGGGCCGGTGGCGTGAACCTTCCTCCTGAAGGCTATTTTAAGGAAGTGAGGGAGATTTGTAATGAATACGGCATTTTAATGGTGACGGATGAAGTCATTACAGGTTTCGGAAGAACAGGGACTTATTTTGGGATTGAACATTTTGGTGTTGTACCTGATATGATGTGCTTCGCAAAAGGTGTGACGAGCGGATATGCACAGTTAGGCGGTGTCGTCCTGAATGATAAGATGCATCAGGATTTCATTGCCCTTTCAAAAGGTACGCTTTTACACGGCTACACATACAGCGGCCATCCTATGGCTTGTGCGGTTGCATTGAAAAATATTGAAATAATTGAACGTGAAAACCTGATAGAAAACTCGAAACAGCGTGGTGAAGAGTTGCTTGCAGGCTTCAAGAAGCTTCAAAGCAAACACCCGATTGTTGGTGATGTCAGGGCACTTGGATTAATTGGCGGCATCTCCATCGTAAAGGACAAACAAACAGGTGAAGGCTTTGAGACACAGCTTGCTCCAAGACTGGTTGCTGAAGCGGCGAAGAATGGTTTGATTTGCCGGTCTGTTACGTTTGATCAAGATACACTCGTATTCGCCCCACCTTTAATTATTACTAAATCGGAAGTCGAAAGAATAATTGAAATCCTTGATGAGACATTTACTGCTGTCGAAAAAGAAATTTTATAAGAGGTGAAAGTGATGGTAATGACGGAAACGCTGAAAAAGAAATTATTCATTAATGGTAAATGGCAAGAAGCTGAAAAGTTCACGACACTAAAGTCTCCCTATAGCGGGGAAGTTCTGGCGGAGATTCCTTCTGCAAGCCTTGAGGATGTCGAGTTGGCAATAGAATCAGCCTATCAAGCTAGAAAAACAATGGCAGCTTTGCCTAGTCATAAACGCGCTGCCATACTTGAAAAGCTCGCGAGTCTTTTGGAAAGCCGCAAAGATGAGGCAGCTGAAATTATTGCTAAAGAGGCAGCGAAACCGATTAAAACGGCAATGGTTGAAGTATCCCGGACAATTGCCACATATAAATTTGCAGCAGAGGAAGCCAAAAGGATTCATGGAGAAACATTGACGATGGATGCTACAGCTGACGGAGAGGGAAGAATAGGATACACCGTCCGTGAGCCTCTTGGCGTTGTGGGTGCGATTACTCCATTTAATTTTCCGATGAACCTTGTAGCCCATAAAGTAGGCCCAGCCATTGCTGCCGGAAATACACTTGTCCTGAAACCTGCGAGCCAAACACCGCTATCTTCGCTATTTCTTGCTGAACTATTAGCCGAAACTGATTTGCCGGCAGGTGCGTTTAATTTAGTTACCGGAAGCGGTTCGGTTATTGGTGATAAATTAGTCACCGATTCACGGGTGAAGAGCATTTCATTTACTGGAAGTCCGGCTGTCGGAATCGGGATTCGTAATAAGGCAGGAATAAAGAAAGTGAGCCTTGAACTAGGTTCGAATGCGGCTGTCATCGTTGATAAAGGGATCAATATCGACAAAATCATCCAACGCTGTGTATCGGCAGCATTCGCTTTTCAAGGGCAGGTCTGTATTTCCTTACAGCGTGCATATGTTCATGAAGAGGTATATGATGAGTTCGTCAAAAAATTCATAGAAGCAACAAATGGCTTGAAACTTGGAGATTCTTTGGACCCGTCGGTGGATATTTCGGCATTGATCAGCGCTGGTGATGTACAGCGAAGCCTGGATTGGATCGGTGAGGCTAGACAACACGGTGCGATTGTTGCAGCAGGAGGCAAATCTGAAGGGAATATCCTGCATCCGACTGTGTTGCTGGAAGTGGATGCAGTGCTTAAGGTATCATGTCAGGAAGTCTTCGCTCCCATTGTTTTGATCAATAAGGTTTCGTCCGTTGAGGAAGCGATTGATTTGGTCAATGATTCCGAATTTGGATTGCAGGCCGGGATTTACACAGAAAATATCAATCTGGCTCTTTCTGCCGCAGAAAAATTGGAAGTCGGCGGTGTTATCATTAATGATATCCCAACTTACCGTGTCGACAACATGCCATATGGCGGAGTCAAAAAAAGCGGAACGGGCCGCGAAGGGCTGAAATATGCCATTGAAGAGATGACGGAAATGAAACTGGTCATTATTAACCGAAATTAATCAAAAAAAGAGATGAGCAGCTGCTCATCTCTTTTTTTGAGCTGCGGGTTTCATTTTTCTAGGAATATTGAAAAAGTCTGAGATGAAGGATTGCCCATATGTTATGCGAAAATGAATAGGTAATTCACGGTTGAATTTAAATGGTTGACGGGAAAGGGGAAGAAAACGTGATTTCCCTATTATTTCAAACTGGCATGAATCTTGCTCATATTATATATAGGTAGAAAACTTAAAACCGAGGAGGAATTTAGATGCAGGAAACTTTACAAAATAACACGAAAAAGGAAGGAACGGGAGCACTGGACTTAAAGATGTTCATCAATGGAAAATGGGTGAATTCGACTTCAGGTGAAAAGAGGGATGTATTGAATCCGGCCACGGGAGAAGTCATTGCTACAGCTGCGGAAGGCACACAGGAAGATGTGGATGCAGCGGTCGAAGCAGCGAAATATGCATTCTATGAAGGTGGATGGTGGGGTACTCCGGCAGTGGAGCGAGCTCGCATTTTATTCAAAATTGCCGATAAAATAGAAGAAAAGGCTGAAGAACTTGCTGCGTTGGAAACATTGGATAATGGGAAACCGTTGCGTGAGGCTCGTTATGACATAGATGATTCAGCAGCCTGTTTTAGATATTATGCAGGGTTGGCTACAAAACCGACTGGTCAGACTTACGAAGTTCCTGATGGTCAGCAAGCGATGGTCGTAAGGGAACCGATCGGTGTATGCGGGCAGATCGTTCCTTGGAATTTCCCTCTAATGATGTCAGCCTGGAAACTGGCCCCGGCACTTGCTGCAGGAAATTCAGTTGTGTTCAAACCATCGGAGGTTACACCAGTGACAGCGGTCAAACTATTTGAAATCATGGATGAGGTCGGATTGCCAAAAGGTGTCGCAAACCTTGTGTTAGGAGCGGGACCAGTTGTCGGACAGGCCATTGCCGAACATGAGGAAATCGATAAAGTAGCCTTTACGGGTGGAACGGAAACAGGACGTAAGATCATGGAGGCTTCACTGGGTAACCTGAAGAAGGTGACATTGGAGCTCGGCGGGAAATCACCTAATATCGTATTTGCGGACTCTGACTTTGAGACTGCAGTGGATTACGCTCTATACGGGATTTTCTGTAATCAAGGGCAAGTGTGTTCAGCAGGATCCCGTTTATTGTTGGAAGAGTCCATTTACGATCAGTTCATTGCAAGTCTTACTGCGAAGGCAAAAAAGATCAAAGTAGGTTCAGGTTCTGATGAAAAGAGCCAGATGGGACCTATCGTTTCAGAGGCACATATGAACAAAATATTATCGTACATCCAAATCGGAAAGGAAGAAGGAGCCAAGTTAATCGTCGGTGGAAATAGAATTAAAGGAAACGGTTTGGAAAAGGGATATTTTGTCGAACCTACCATTTTTGTTGATACGACACCGGATATGCGTATTGTACAGGAAGAAATTTTTGGCCCAGTGCTTGTCGTTCAAAAGTTCAAGGATGAAGCTGAAGCTCTTCGACTTGCCAATGATACGAAATATGGTTTAGCGGGAGCGGTGTTCACGAATGATATCGCAAAAGCATACCGTGTCATAAAAAAAGTGCGTGCCGGCATCACGTGGATAAACTCATATCATCCGACCTATAATGAAGCTCCTTGGGGAGGATTCAAGCAAAGTGGAAATGGACGTGAACTCGGCACTTTTGGTTACGAGGCTTATACGGAAGTGAAGCAAATCAATAACAACTTGGATATTCAACCAACAGGTTGGTTTGATGAAGAGTAAATAGCTTGACGAAAAGGCTGTTCCTTGGGGAACAGCCTTTTTTGTGGAATCGCAGTTATAATGCCAGAATCATGAATATATTTCTAGAATCGCAGATAAAATCCCGGAAATAGCAGATATATTTCTAGAATCGCAGATATAATCCGGAAATCGTAGATATATTTCTGGAATCGCAGATAAAATCCGGAAATCGTAGATATATTTCTAGAATCGCAGATAAAATCCCGGAAATAGCAGATATATTTCTGGAACCGCAGATAAAATCCGGAAATCGTAGATATATTTCTAGAACCGCAGATAAAATCCGAAAATCGGAGATATATTCAAAGGTTGCTGGACATTGATTTACTTTTGTTGGACTTTTTCAAGATCCACCCGTCCTGAAAAGAAAACGGCGCCATTACCCATATCTGAAAGGCGATCTGGGGTTAGGGAATTGATGTGTTGTTTGGTCTCAGGTGTATTCTGCCATAAGCCTTGGCTGACTAGTACGCCGGGTAACACATTTTCACCGGGAGCAGCGGTGAGCAAACATTCACCGCGTCCGTTCCAGATTTTAACCATATCTCCGGAAGCTATTCCTAATGTTTTGGCATCAGCGGCATTCATGTGCAGCTTCGGTTCCTTTTCCAAGGAGATATGTTTGGCATTATTTGAAAAGGTTGAATTCAAGAAGTTGTGATTAGGTGCCGGTATGAATAAAAATGGCAGGTCACTGTCTTTTATGATTGGTGTATATGTTGGCAGAGGCTGGTATCCATCCAGTTTCATCCGATCTGAGTAAAGTTCGATTTTTCCGCTTGGTGTCGGTAGTTTACCTGGGAATATCCGGCGCATCTTTGCTTTGACAAATTGATTCCTTGATAGGGAGTCATAGGTGATGCCATCTAAGTGCGGGTTATCGGGAAAATCCAGCGCCTGCCGTATCATTTCTTCCTCTGAATCTCTAAAAGCTTGTTCCTCAAAGCCCATTCCAATAGCCAAAAGTTTGAACAATTCAACATTCGATTTCGACTCGCCATATTTATTGACTACAGGTTTTTGTATTTGGACGTAATTATGCCAGTATGAATTATAAAAATCCTCCGTTTCATAAGATGATGTGGCAGGGAGGACAAGGTCAGCATACATGGCCGTTTCGGTTAAGAATAGGTCATGTACCACTGTGAATAGATTTTCCCGCATTAAACCTTGCTTCACTTTATTTGCATTCGGAGCGACAAGTGCTGGGTTGGAGCCGTATACAAACATGGATCTAATCGGGTTATCCTTTTCCAAAAGAGCTTGACCGATTTGGTTCATATTAATGGTCCGGGTAGCTTTATTATTCAATAAATCAGGACGTCTTAAGGCATTTGTATTAAAAGCAAGATAGCCTGAATTCCCTTTGATGGCTCCGCCGCCTTCCACCATCCATTGTCCGGTAAGTGCAGGCAGGCAGGCAATGGTACGTACTGCCATGCCGCCATTGTCATGGTGCTGCAGGCCATTGCCTATGCGAACGAATGATGGAGTGGTGGTGCCATACATCCTGGCTAATTCATATAAGTCATCAATTGGAACGCCAGTGATCGCGGAGACGGTCGCAGGCTCATATTGGCGGACGTGTTCGCGCAATTCAGCAGCACCCACTGTGTATTCATCGAGAAAAGGCTGATCGACTAGATTCTCGTCAAATAGTATATGCATTAAACCGAGGGCGAGGGCAGTGTCTGTACCAGGAAGAATCGGTATGAACCAATCTGCCCACTTACCGGTTTGGTTTTTATGTACGTCAATGACAACTACTTTGGCCCCATTTTTTCGGGCTTGCTGGGCAAGCGTAACTTGGTGCATATTTGTGCTTACGGCGTTGATGCCCCACAGGATGAAAAGCTTTGTATGAATCGTTTCTTCAGGGTCGATGCCGAATGAACCACCCATTGTATAGCTGTATCCGACTGAGCCGGCCGCATTACAGATGGAGCGCTCAAGCATGCTTGCACCGAGTTTGTGAAAAAAACGCCGATCCATCCCCTCTGCGCTGAGGTTGCCCATGTTTCCATAAAAGCTGTAGGGAAGTATGCTTTCAGGACCATGCATTTCGATCAGTTCTTTCCACTTTGAAGTGATTGTGTCAATGGCCTCTTCCCAGCTGATTGGAGTGAAATTCCCTTCTCCTTTCGGGCCGATGCGCTTTAATGGCTGCTTTAAGCGATTGGGGTCATATAGGCGGGCAGTCATGTTTCGGACTTTGTTGCAAATATTCCCTTTGGTGACTGGGTGATCAGGGTCCCCCAGGACTTTAATGATTTTCCCGTCTTTTTTGTGCAGCAGTAAACCGCATTGATCAGGACAGTCAAGCGAGCAAACAGAGGGAAAGACTCCATCTGGCTGATCGATATAGGATTGCATGGGCGTATTCCTCCTAATAATCTAATCTCATAAATGAATCCAAAATTCATTTATATCTTAATTATATTGAAAGTGAAATCATTGAAAGGTGCAAGAACTTCTTAACATATGTTTTTTTTTCTGATAAGCTTACAAGATGAAAATTAACCTATATTTATCACAAAACCAATAAGTAATAGGAGGATTCATTTTTGGATTATGGAATTATAATATCAATTGGGATATACATGGCAGGTATGCTGTTAATTGGTTATTTCGCCTATCGGAAAACGGCCAACTTAACAGATTATATGCTTGGCGGACGGAACCTGGGCCCAGCTGTAACTGCACTGAGTGCAGGCGCATCCGACATGAGCGGCTGGCTATTGATGGGTCTGCCGGGTGCAATGTACATAAGCGGTTTAAGTGCTGGCTGGATTGTCGTCGGCCTGTGTGCAGGATCTTATTTAAACTGGTTATTCGTGGCGCCTCGACTTCGGACATATACGGAAGTAGCGGACAATTCGATTACGATTCCCGACTTTCTGGGAAATCGCTTTAAAGATGAATCCCGGATTTTAAAAGTGGTATCAGCATCGGTCATTTTAATTTTCTTCACCTTTTACACATCTTCAGGTATGGTAGCAGGCGGTGAGCTTTTCCGCTCCACTTTCAATTTGGATTACCGGTGGGGCATCTGGCTGACGGCGAGCGTCGTTATTCTTTATACATTATTTGGCGGATTTCTGGCTGTTAGCTGGACGGACTTCGTACAAGGTACGATTATGTTCATTGCCTTAATTCTAGTACCAGTTGTCACGATTGTAAATATTGGTGGCTGGGATCCTACCTTCAATGAAATAAAATCGATTAACCCGAATTTATTACATGCTTTTGAAGGAACATCAACCATAGGCATCATATCACTTCTGGCTTGGGGACTTGGTTATTTCGGCCAGCCTCATATAATCGTTCGATTCATGGCGATTTCATCTGTTAAAGATTTGAAAAGTGCACGAAGAATCGGTATGGGCTGGATGATTTTTGCTATCGTAGGAGCCATGTTCACCGGATTGGTAGGGATTGCTTATTTTAACCTGACAGGCAGTCCTTTAGGGGAAAGAAATGCAGAGTCTGTCTTCATCCTTTTAGCTAAAGAACTGTTTCCTTCTTTAATTACAGGTTTCTTGTTGGCGGCAATTTTAGCAGCGGTCATGAGTACGATTGCGTCTCAGCTGTTAGTTTCGGCAAGTGCTCTGACGGATGATTTCTATAAGCAGTTCATTCGGCCAAATGCATCGGATAAGGAATTGGTGCTGGTGGGACGGTTCGGCGTTTTGGCAATTGCTGCCATAGCCCTCGTTTTAGCTTTTAATCCCAGTGGTACGATTCTTAAATTGGTGGGTTACGCATGGGCTGGTTTTGGAGCGGCTTTCGGTCCGGTCATTTTGTTAAGCCTGTACTGGAAGCGAATGACGAAATGGGGAGCACTGGCGGGAATGATTGTCGGTACCGCAACCGTGATCATCTGGGAAATGATCGATAAGTTCTCTGAAGTATACGAAATCATTCCCGGTTTCATTGCTGGTACAATAGCGGTGGTTGTCTTCAGCTTATTATCGGCCAAGCCTTCAAAAGATATAGAAGAGGAATTCAATCAGGCCATCAAAAACCTCTCTTGATCCTTTGAAACAGTCCAGTTAAATGGTGCTGGATTTTTTAGAGATATGAAACAATGAATGCAATATATATGATACAATATCCAAAGAGTCCTTATGTTGAAAACATGAGGGCTTTTTTTGAGTGATTTGGGAATAATAAACCAAAAAACAATACAAAGGATAAAACATGAACCAATCTCATAAAATTGCATGTAAAGTGGCTATTATATATATAATCATTGGGGTCTTATGGATTATCGTTACGGATTATATCTCTATGACACAGGCAAAGGAAGATGTTCAGATATATGCAATGTTTCAACATTCCAAAGGGTGGATTTTCATTTTCATAACCGGGCTTTTCTTATACTTCATAATTAGGTATTGGACAGGGAAAATGTTGAGGTCCCAACAGGAATTTAATCTGAAGGATGAACAGTATCAGTCGCTGTTCAACCATAACCCGGATTGTGTCCTTGAACTGAATCTTGAAGGTAATGTCGTTTCGATTAACCCGGAAGCTGAAAAGCTGTTAGGTAATAACAGTGACAATTTGAAAGGCAAGAATGCGAAGCATCTCATCAACTGGAATGAAAGGGAAAAGGTATCTGTTTTCTTTATACAGTCCCTTAAAGGCGAGGCGGTAAAATTCGAAACGACCATTCAGAATAAGAGTGGTGAAGAGCGGATAATCCGTGTAACCTTTTTACCGATCATCGTACAAGCGGAGTTGCTTGGAGTATATGCAATCGTTAGGGATATTACTGAATCACGGCGCGAAGAGGAATTGATGATCATGTCTGAAAAGCTATCCGTAATCGGGCATCTGGCCGCGGCCGTGGCACATGAGATAAGGAATCCGCTGACATCGTTAAAAGGATTCGTACAGTTAATGGATATGACGAAGGAAGTCAATCCGCTGCATTCTGATATCATGTTAAAGGAAATTGATCGAATTAATATAATCTCGAGTGAACTGTTGGTTCTCGGAAAAAAACAGGATGTCGCTTTCCAAAGGATTGATCTTGCCGACAGTTTACAACAGGTATTCACGTTAATGAAAGCAGAGACGAATTTGAATAATATCGAGATGGGGTTCAGGGTTAAAACCGCCGAACCGATTTATATTATGGCTGATACAATCGAACTTAAACAGTTGATAATCAATATTGTCAAGAACAGCATTGAAGCGATTGACGATAATGGGAAAATTGATCTGTCGCTGCAAATCATCGATGATCAAGCTGTAGTCAGCGTGAGTGATAATGGTATAGGAATGGTACCCGAGCGCCTTGAACGGATTGGTGAACCTTTCTATTCGACAAAGGAAAAGGGCACAGGGATCGGGCTTGCGATTTGCCGGAAGATCGTTCATCGCCTTGATGGGGAAATGCATTTTGAAAGTGAGATAAACAAAGGAACGACGGTTACAATTCGTATTCCGTTGGCTACTGGACAAGAATAAATGGTACTATGAAAGATAGGAAAAGTTTTATATTAAAGGAGAACGATATGAGCGAATTACCTGCATTAGTGAACGATAGAAAACCATATATACAAGAGGTCTGGAAAAAATCCGGGTTCGGACAACTTACCCCGATTCAAACGAAAGCGATTCCCGTGATTGTTGAGGGAAAAGACATCTTGGCTGAATCACCGACTGGAACCGGAAAAACTTTAGCTTATTTATTGCCATTGCTAGAAAAGATAGATCCTGAAAAAAAATCGCCCCAAGCTTTGATTTTAGCATCATCCCGTGAACTGGTCATGCAAATCAATGAAGAAATTCGTATTTGGTCAGAGGGAAGCGGTATAACTGGTGCAGCATTCATCGGCGGTGCTAATGTAAAAAGGCAGTTGGACAAACTGAAGAAGCATCCACAGGTCATTGCTGGAACACCAGGACGGATTTACGAATTGATTGCCCAAAAAAAATTGAAGATGCATGAAGTTAAGACGATTGTACTTGATGAAGGTGACCAATTGATCACTCCAGAACATATGGGAACGATCAATAATATTATCAAAACAACGCTAAAAGACCGGCAAATCATGGTATTTTCGGCAACCCTGCCAGAGGAAACGGAAAAAGCGGCCAGAGGATTCATGAATGAACCCGAAATGATCAAGGTCGATAAGCATGAAAAAATGGAATCGAAAGTGGACCATCTTTACTTTGTTGTAGAGAGACGGGAAAAATCCAAGATTCTTGAGAAAATCACAAGACTTAAAGATGTGAAGGCCCTTGCCTTCCTTAACGATATAGCAGAGTTGAGCGTCCTACATGAAAAGCTGAGTTATAAAGGTGTTGAAATGGGTGTGCTTCACGGGGAATCCAATAAAGTCGACCGGGAGAAGGCGCTGCGCAAGCTTCGTTCCGGAAAATCCCCGATGTTGATCGCAACGGATGTAGCGGCAAGAGGGCTAGATATAAAAGGCCTCACAGCAGTCGTTCATATTGATATGGCTGACAACATCGATCAATATATCCATAGATCAGGGAGAACAGGGCGTGCAGGTGCAGATGGCACTGTTATTTCAATCGTAACGGAAAGAGAAGAGCGAGAGTTGAAAAAAATGGCTCGTGAACTGGAGATTCCATTAACGAGAGTAACTTTCTATGGTGGAAACATCGTAGTCGATGAATGAGTTGGGGAAAAGGGATGGCCGTTGCGGCTGTCTCTTTTTTTTTGTAGGAGTCAGATACAATCCGCAAACATGCCTGAACTCCTTCTCGTCTTGAAATTAAAGTGGAGATTCATTTTGCAGAATCCACTCTACATGCCTTTTCCACTGTATGGTGGGATTCCCAGTTAACCAAAAATATGCCGATGAAAATGAGTGAACCTCCAACCGCAACGTACCAGTGAACAGGCTCATCCAGCAAGAGGTAGCCAGATAGGACACCAAAAAAGGGAGCTAGAAATAGGAAGGCGCTCGTTTTGGCTGAATCCCCCTTTTGTAATAGGAAAAACCAAACAGAAAATTGAACGATGGATGCCATGATGGCCAGCCATAACAAAATAAGGATGGATGCCTGGGAAATCTTGAAAAAGGGCTGTTCAAAAAGAAATGATCCAATGAGCAGGAGAAAACCTCCGCACAGCATTTGATAGGCTGACATGACCCAAGTGTCGAAGGTATGTCCCCAAACTCTCATCAATAGGGTCGCAATGGACCACGAAATGGCTGACATCAATCCAAGAAGAGTACCGGTCTTCAAATCAAGATGTGCCCCCATTGTGATAAAAACGCCAATAAAACCGAGCAAAACTCCCGACCATTGTTGCAAGGTGTAAATCGTTCTAAGAAATAGCGTTCCAAAAATGACCACTAGTAATGGGTTCATGAATGTCAAGATCGAAAGTTCCCCGGCTGAAATGGTCCTTAAACCTACAAAGATGCATCCCATTACACCAGCCGTCTGGAAAAAACCGATGATACTCAACTTTGACCAATCCTTGATCTTTTTTGGATGCGGCCGTTTGATGAGCTTGATGACAATGGCCATGATGAAACCTGCTAGGATGAACCGAATCGCTGCAAGTAACATTGGGGAAGTATACGCTAAGCCAATTTTTCCTATAGCGAATGAAGAACCCATTAACGCAGTCGTTAAAATGACCAGAAAACCAAAAATGAATTTGTTCATCTTGTGCCCTCCCGAAGTCTTCAACTATAAATACCAGATTGTGAAAGTATATCACACATACTAAATTATGGGTTTTTACAACGGGGATATCTATGTATGAAAACGCTTCCTTTATGTGGATTTTTGACATATGATATCAATAGACATAGGTTAGGAGGAGATGTTATGACAGGAAAGTATAAACAGTTTGAAACGGCAGTCATACATGAAGGATATGACTCGAAGAAGCATTTAGGAAGCTTGGCAACACCATTATTCCAAACCTCAACATTCACTTTTGAAACGGCCGAGCAAGGGGAACGGCGTTTTGCCGGTATAGAAGATGGATATATTTATTCACGCCTTGGAAATCCGACGGTACAAGTGCTGGAAGAAAAGATTGCAGCTTTGGAAGGCGGGGAAGCTGGCCTTGCTTTCGGATCAGGTATGGCTGCAGTTTCTGCGGTGCTTTTTGCCTTAACTAAAACGGATGACCACATCCTGTGTTCACAGGGTTTATATGGTTGTACTTTTGGCCTTCTGCAGTTAATGAAAAATAAATACCGCATCACTCATGATTTTTGTGAAATGGATACAGAAGAAAAGGTAAGGAAAATGATTCGGCCGGAAACGACCTGCATTTATGTAGAAACCCCGATCAATCCGACGATGAAAATGATTGACTTACAGATGGTAGTGAGAGTAGCGAAGGAATATAATGTGACGATTGTAGTCGATAATACGTTTTCGACACCCTACTTACAAAGACCCCTTGAATATGGGTGTGATATCGTCCTTCATAGTGCTACGAAATATCTTTGCGGACATGGGGATGTCGTTGYGGGCCTTGTCGTTGGTAAGAAGGACTTTATTAATCAGGTAGCTGGGACTACACAGAAGGATATCGGTGGAATCATTTCACCATTCGATGCCTGGTTATTATTGCGGGGGTTAAAGACCTTGCCTGTCAGGATGGACCGTCACTCAGCCAATGCAATGAACATCTTTCATGAACTTGAGAAACATCCAAAGGTGAAAAAGGTATATTATCCAGGTGATGAAGCTTCACCGGATCATTATATAATGCAAAAACAGATGAAACACGGAGGCGGCCTTATCTCTTTCGAATTGCATGGTACAAAACAGGAAGCACAGGAATTCCTCAATAAATTGAAACTTATCAAAATTGCCGTCAGTCTAGGGGATGCCGAGACATTGATCCAGCATCCCGCTACCATGACGCATTCTGCCGTTCCTGAAGAATCGCGGGAACAAATGGGCATCAGTGACCAACTGGTCCGTCTCTCAGTTGGCCTTGAAGCTTGGCAGGACATCTGGCACGATCTTCAGCAAGCCTTTTAGACCACTAGATTTCCCTATCAGTTCTTCCGATTTTTAATGAAGGTCGTGGCGACACGATAAAAATGAGAGCAGCCAGAATATAAGAAATGTCTGTGATTACCTGGTAGGGCGCACCATTTCGGATCCCGATGCTAATGAACGTCCAAACGAATACGAGAGGATAGCACCAATCCCGGTTTTTACCAGCAAAGACAAAGGCCAGGATTGTTGCTGCAATCAGCAAAACGATCGTCCAAGCTACACTGGAAATCCCAAAACCGTCCCATTCGATATAGGTAAGGTAATAAGAAATGTCGGCGATGGCTGCAACACTCACCCAGCCGGTATAAACGGAAAACGGAAATAGGTCGAAAGGATTATGCTCCACTTTTTTAATGCTTGTTGAACTGACCAATAATATAGCCAAAAGAGCAATGATAATGAATACGGATAACAAAAATCGTTCGTAATGCCAAGCCAAAAGCCAAGCGCCATTTAGGACACAGCTTAAAGCGAACCAAGGGAAGAATGCCTTATTGGCAGGGCTGTTTTGATGTTTACTTAAAAACTGCCTGAATACCCAGATGGCGAGCAGAAAATAGATTAAACCCCATATGGAAAATACATAACTGGCAGGAGTGAAGAGGACATCCAGTTTATCGGAAATCTCTCCAGATGTTCGGCCGTTCAAAGGCAGGAAATTGGCTAAAAAATTCATCGTGACGACGAATAGAAAGAAAAGCAAATTGTTGATGGCGATAATCTTGGGCTTCCTCCTTGTTTGAATTGTAATCCCTATAACCTATTCCACCAATTAGGCCCGGTTAACCTTTTGGAGCACATCGAAGTTACTTGGAGCGGAATTTCATTTTTCCATAAAGTGAGGGAGTTCCTGTAACAAATGAACCATTTAAGTTTAGAAATTTTACATCCTCACTTTAAGGTGATAAAATATTCAAAGATTCATATTATTTTAGTCCTTCGGGGTCGGGTGAAAATCCCAACCGGCGGTGATGAAGAAATTCTAAGCCCGCGAGCCTGATAAAGGCAGGATTTGGTGAGATTCCAAAGCCGACAGTAAAGTCTGGATGGGAGAAGGACGTGTGGAACCCAAGTGTATACGTACGCCTAATTTTTCAAAAAAGAAAATATTGGGCTTTTTAGGTATACAGTTTTTTTCACTCATTTCTCCTGTTAACTCCTTAGGTCATCCTAAGGGGTTTTTTATATTTTATAAAAGGGGGAAAAACATGTTTACGGGAATCATCGAGGATATCGGTACCGTCCATTCCTTGAAAAAAGGGAAAAGCAGTATGGAGTTGTCGATCCGTTCTGAAAAAATCCTTGAAGATGTTCATCTGGGGGATAGTATTTCAGTCAACGGGGTCTGCTTAACGGTAACGTCCTTCACGAAAAGTTTGTTTACGGTCGACGTAATGCCGGAAACGGTCAAAGCTTCCTCGATCCGGACGTTAAAATTGGGATCACCTGTGAATCTCGAACGAGCCATGAGTGCACAGGGTAGGTTTGGCGGTCATTTTGTTTCAGGTCATATCGACGGGACCGGAACAATCATAAAAAAAGAACGAAAAGAAAATGCCGTATATTATGTAATCCAATTGGAAGAAGGGCTCAGTGCCTTTTGCATTCCAAAAGGCTCTGTAGCCATTGATGGAACGAGCCTGACGATATTTGGAATTGAACGAAACCTTTTGACTGTATCTCTGATTCCATTGACTCATCAGGACACCGTATTGGGACAAAAAGCGGCTGGCGATATCGTTAACATTGAAAACGACATGATAGGGAAATATATTATACATCAAATGAAAAATGGCGATTCAAAACCAGGACTGAATTTAGAGTTTTTGGCAGAGCACGGATTCTAATAAAAGGGCGGTGTAATGATGTTCCATACAATTGAAGAAGCGATCGAGGATTTGAAAGCTGGCAAGGTAGTAATCGTATCCGATGATGAAGACCGTGAAAACGAAGGGGATTTCGTCTTGTTGGCCGAAAAGGCTACGCCGGAAGCGATCAATTTCATGGCGACTCATGGACGAGGTTTGATATGTACAACCATTACAGAAGAACTGGCAGGGAAATTGAACCTGCATCCTATGGTAGGAGAAAATACCGATCATCATGGTACTGCCTTTACGGTTAGTGTCGATCATAAAAGCACTTCCACAGGAATAAGTGCTTTTGAACGGTCCTTGACCATTCTTGAGCTTCTTAAAGAAGATTCGGTTGCTGAAGATTTTCAAAGGCCTGGTCACACTTTTCCGATAGTCGCTAAAGAAGGCGGCGTATTAAGGAGGGCAGGACATACGGAGGCTTCGGTGGATTTGGCAAAATTATGCGGTGCCGCTCCAGCTGGTGTCATATGTGAAATCATGAATGATGATGGATCGATGGCACGCGTATCCGATTTAGAAGTCATCGCTGGGAAATTCAACCTGAAGTTCATTACGATAGCCGATTTGATTCGGTATCTTGAACAAAGTGATACAATCGGGAAACAGGCACTTGAACTGAACATCCCGAATGCTTAAAGATTTTTAGCTAAATTAATCTTTAAATGAAAAAAATGATATTTTTTTAAAATTAGGAGGAATTGGACATGGGGAAAGTTATTGAAGCACAATTAATAGGATCAGGATTGAAAGTCGGAATCGTGGTAGGAAGATTTAATGAGTTTATCACAAGCAAGCTTTTAGGAGGGGCATTGGATGGCCTTAAGCGTCATGGCGTTGATGAAAATGATGTTGACATCGCGTGGGTGCCGGGTGCTTTCGAACTTCCGTTAATTGCGAAGAAACTTGTGAATACGGGTAAATATGATGCGGTTATCGGACTTGGAACGGTAATCAGGGGTGCCACTTCACATTATGATTATGTCTGCAATGAAGCAGCTAAAGGTATGGCTTCCGTTTCCTTGGACACAGGTGTACCGGTTATCTTCGGTTTGTTGACAACTGAGAACATTGAACAAGCCATTGAACGTGCCGGAACAAAGTCAGGTAACAAAGGCTATGAAGCTGCCGTTAGTGCCATTGAAATGGCCAACCTTGGAAAATTGATAGAACAGTGATTTCACATCAGGAAAGCCGCAGGGAATAACATTCCCTGCGGCTTTTTGATGTGCCGGATTTTAAGGTCAATGAAGCATTTGTGACTTCCTATTTTTCCCCTGTTGTATGGACAATCTTGAAAATGGATAAGGCCACTTATTGGGAGGGACCTAGAAAGATGGATAGGGTAAGACTTTAAGTAGTCACTAACGGGGAGATGCCAGAATCATTAAAGGTTAACTGTGCTGCCCTGTCAGTTTTAAAGGAATACATGGAAATACAATTTCAAAGTAATGTGTTTTCATTATATTTGGGTATAATTTCTGTGAAATAATGAATCATTAGTGGTTTTTCGAAAAAAAAACGAACAAAAGCATCGCGTAATGAAAGCATGATAAAATATGCGGATATGATTATGCTACAATTGTAAAGATTGCAATTGAAATTCCTGTCTTTAGGGAAAAGTAAAATTATTAGTTATTAGGAGGGGTTTGTGTGTACCATCTCTTTACACATAATGATTTAGATGGAGTCGGCTGCGGCATTGTCGCTAAGCTGGCATTCGGAGAAGAAGTAGTGGTTAGTTATAATTCAATCGGTCGCCTTAATCAAAATGTAGGAGCATTTCTTGAGCAGGCAAAGATTGAGGATACATTGATTGTTACTGATCTATCGGTTGATGAAGATAACGAAAAAATGATTACGCAGTTTGTGGAAGACGGAGGCAAAGCGCTTCTGATCGATCATCATAAGTCAGCACTGCATTTGAACGAGCATGATTGGGCATCTGTAACTGTCGAACAGGAAGACGGTAAACAGACGGCAGCAACTTCATTATTCTATCAGTATGCAGTTGAAAATAAATTGCTGGAACCTTCAAATATTGTCGCTGAATTCGTTGAATTGGTCCGTCAATACGATACTTGGGAATGGGAAGTAAATAAAAATTCAACGGCAAAACGGTTGAATGACCTGTTTTTCATGATTCCGATAGAGGAATTCGAAATGAAAATCGCAAATAAGCTTTCTACTGCTGAAAGTTTCACTTTTGACGAAGTGGAGCAAACGCTTCTAAATGTAGAAGAAAGTCGAGTAGATCGGTACATAAACAGGAAAAAAAGAGAAGTTTATCAAGCTACGGTCGGTCCACATACAGCTGGTGTGGTCCACGCAGAGTCATATCACTCAGAACTTGGAAACGAACTGTCGAAAGAATTCTCACATTTGGATTATATCGCAATCCTGATGGTCGGAAGTAAAAGAATCAGCTTCCGGACAATCCACGATGACATAGATGTTTCTGAAGTTGCTGGCAAGTACGATGGGGGTGGCCATCAAAAAGCCGCAGGTTGTACCATGTCCGAAAAGGCATATAGTCAATATGTCGAAAAGACCTTCTATGCCGAGCCCCTTAAACGAGATGCACATAAGAATCAATTGAATGTAAAAGGATCCCCAGAGGGTTGCCTATATTCAACAAGAGACAAACAGGATATATTCATCTATGAAGATGAAGAAGAGGAATGGATTGTTGAAATCAACGGAAAACAACAGAAAAAAACATTCGATACATTTACGGAAGCGGAAAAATACATGAAGCGGAAATACGCTGCATGGCTGGCCCATGATGAAAGATATGAAGAGTTTGTCAATAAGGGGTAATTAGAAAGGCGGCTGTCCTCCGAATGGGACAGCCGCTTTTCAATCTTGATTTTATCTTTTAAGCGGGACAGGATGTACGATCGTACGTGACTGTTTTTTTGGAATGGAATTTTGGCGATGAAGGATTGCATTTATTTCTCCGCCAATCACAAAGATCAGACCACTTAAATACAGCCATAGCATCAAGATGATGACGCCTCCTAAACTGCCGTATGTGGAAGAATAGTTGGCAAAGTTACTGACATAGAATGAAAATCCAAGTGATATTCCCAGCCAAAGTACAGTTGCGGTCACTGCCCCGGGGATGACATGTTTAATGGGAAAACTTTTATTAGGTGCAAAGCGATATAGAAAAGTCAGGACGAGTGAGATGACTGCAACCGCGATAATCCACCGTAATAAGCTGAATAAAATTTGCATTTCTTCAGGAATCGGAATGACTTGCTGTAATATATCGATGATGACTTTTCCGAAGACTGGGAGACCCAACATGACGATGAATGCTACGACCAAGCCTAATGTCAACATAATGGAGATGAAGCGGGCTTTAAGGAAATTCCTTGTTTCTTCAACATCATAAGCGATATTCATGGAATGGATGAATGCATTCATTCCGTTGGAAGCAGACCATATGGTGCCAAGGAAACCAAAAGTCAGTAAGCCGCCGTTCCGTTCAGATAATATGTTGATGATATTTTTCTCGATGACTTCCATCGTTTCCGTAGGCATGAAGGTTTTTATCGTGTCCAGGGCTGTCTGAATATCAATATTCAGATAAGGTAATATGGACAGCAGTAAAATGAGTAAAGGGAATAGTGCGAGTAAATAGTAATAAGCTTGTTCAGCGGCCAGCCCCGTTACACGATCTTCCTTTATTTCTTTAATCAGTTCCTTTGAAAATTTAATCGACTTATTCATTCGCATCACTCCTGAATAGTTACTTAGGTTATCTGCTTCTTTTCCCTCTGTTCATGTAAGTTAATCCTCAAAAATTAAAAGGAATTGAAATGGGCCCAAAGAAGAAGTCCCTTTCATGTTTAATCCGCCCGCTTGTAGAAGCTTGTAACAATGATATAACCTGCAATTACCCCAGTGATCGTATTTAATGTGGTGGATCCATTTACGCCGAAATAACCAAAAACCAGCTTTGAGAGGGGCCAATCAATTTTAACTGCTTCAGAGAAATACAAAATCGGAATGATGGCGAAGTAAAGGAATGGCAAGCCAAGGATGACTATTCTTAGCCAATTCACTTTCAAATGCCCTTTTTTTGAAAAAATTTGCAGAATTCGGGGAATGGCGAGTACCATGCCCAGGAAAATCGGGAATGAAGATTCGAACAACAAGTACCCCTTAATCTCATATGTTTCGCGGCTAAGCTTAAATAGGTGCTGTTGGTACTTTAATCCTATGAATAATACGCCCGATAATACTACTAGGAATATTAAATATCTAATGGCTCTTTTCAAAGAAAGATTCATGATTTTTGCCCCCTTTATAACAAGTATAATAACAACTAGGAAATTATGGAAGATTTTTCAGGTGTGTTATTATAGGTAAACAGAAAAAAAGCCAGACAGCTTGACTGGCTTTTTTATCTATTGCACTTCTTTTCCCTGTTCCTTTGGAACCTTAGGAGGGGTCCATTTGAAGACTTTATTTAGGATATTATAGATGTGTTTGGATTCTTTTGTAAGGATCGGCCCAAGAATCGCTAAGGTCAAAACATAAAGTGCCGCGAACGGGGTTAGTATAGGCATTAAACCGCCGGCAATGCCTAGGTTTGCCAAAATTATGGAGAATTCACCACGTGAAACGATCGTTAAACCGATGTTTGCGGAAGCTCTGTGAGATAAACCGGATTTGCGTCCGGCAATCATACCAGCAACAAAGTTACCGATTATAGTGATGATGACAGCTCCAAGAACCATCCAGACAGCTCCACCAAGCGTCGTCGGATCGATACTCAATCCAAAGCTAAAGAAGAATATGGCCCCGAAGAAGTCTCTAAAGGGAATGACAAGTTTCTCAATCCTGTCGCTGTGTTCCGTCTCAGAAAAGACTAGGCCGAGCAGTAATGCACCAATGGCTTCCGCAACATGAATCGTTTCCGAGAAACCTGCAATGAAGAATAGTAAAGCGAACACGACGATGATAAAAATCTCATCAGAGGTTATATTGAATAATTTGTTAAGGATCCCAGATGCTTTCCGGGCGATAACAAAAAATACAAGCATATACCCAATCGCGATAAAAGTAGAAAGTAACGTTCCCCAAATGGAACCAGAGGAGCTTAATACCAATCCGGATACGACTGATAAATAAACAGCGAGGAAGATATCTTCAAACATGATGATGCCAAGGATAAGCTCCGTTTCATTGTTCCCGGTCCTTTTAAGGTCCACAAGCACCTTTGCCACAATGGCGCTGGATGAAAAGCTGATTATCCCCGTTAATATTAGTACTTCTTTTAAAGGAAGACCGAGAAGGAAACCATATACAAAGGCTAATCCGGCGTTGATTACAATGTAATACGTTCCGCCTGTCACGATATTTTTCCCGGACTTCATAAGCTTTTTAACGGAAAATTCCAGACCTAAGTAAAAAAGAAGGAATAAGATACCGACACGTCCGAGGAACGCTATGATTTCATCACTTTCAATGAAACGTAGGTCAATTAATCCGAATTGTGGGGCATGAGGGCCAACGAGCATCCCGATGATAATTAATAGTGGAACATTTGAGATTTTAAATTTACCTGCAACGAGAGCAGCCAATGCTACTAGAAGTAGGGCAGTTCCCACTTCAAAGACTAAATGGTCCATATGAGCTTAGTCACTCCTTTCGTCGGTCAATAATTCTCTTGTCAGGTTACGGATATCTTTTCTTTCCCCGGATATCACAAGGGTATCGCCTGTTTCGATGATAGAGTCGGGACCAGGATTATTCAGTTGTTTTTTTCCTTTTTTCGAATGGGCAATGACGGTTACGTTATAATTGCTCCTGATATCTATCGAACCGATCGTTTGATTGATGGCCTTGGAACCAGGTTCCACTTTGAACCATTCAATCACTAAGTCTCCCAATGACATTTCAATCGTTTCAAGTGCTTGTGGTTTATAAACCATTCCGCCTATGATGGAAGCCATTTGCCGTGATTCTTGATCGTTAAGGGTGATGCTCGATATGACGTCTTCATGTTCACTATCAAAATGGTACAATTCCCTACGGCCGTCATCGTGAATAACGATTACTAACTTTTCATCATTCCTTGTTATGATTTCAAATTTTTGACCAATACCAGGAAGTTCACTTTCTCTAATTCTCACTGGAATTCCTCCTTAAAATGTTGGTTAGAGTTTACAGAAGATAGCAGAATGTTGTTATAAGTTAACGTCAATATTCGTCTTGAATTTCTTCTCCTTGGATATGCCGATGTATTTTAATGTCTCCGATGGACTTGAATGATGGTAATGCTTTTGTATCAAGGCTAGTGAAACTCCTTGTTTATAGGCATGGTAGCCAAAAGTTTTACGCATCGAACTTGCTCCGAATTTACCCGTCAGACCTGCACCTTCCACAGCATCATGGATAATCCGGTGCGCCTGTTGACGTGTAATCGGCTTTTTCGTCTTAGGGGAAAGAAATAAAAACTGACCTTCGATAACCTTCGAACCTTTAAGGTATTCTTGTAAGGCAGTTCGGACTTTCAGGTTCAAATAAATTTGGTTGACCTCGTCATTTTCCATCCGTTGCTCATAGAGCTCCTTGATTTTTCCAGTTTCATCAAGAACGTTGGCGGCGGTGATTTCGAGCATTTCATTTATCTTCATACCAGTATTGATGCCAAGTACGAACAATAAATAATCCCGACTGGAATGAGCTCGTAAGTATGTTTTAATTTTGCTGATCTGATTGATATCCTTAAAGGCTTCTACATATTCCATAAGATCTTCTCCTCTTACCAATGTAACATAATTATATTGTATCACAACTTATGTTACATTGCATGAGTTTAGTCCTGGAGAAATAATCTTTCCCAAAAGCAACGCATACTGTCGAACTAAAAACCATTTTCCTTATTCTCTACCCAAATGAGGTAAAATATATCAGGGAAGTTATTTAACTTTAAATGTGGAGATTATTTTTAGCATCATGGGAACATCAGGCTTTGTAGATAAAAAAAAGAAACCCCAAGTTGGGATTCCTTCATCATTTTAATATACGGCTTTTTGTAATTTGTGAATGACCTCAAGTGAAAGCCCTGTTCCGATGGCAACTGATTCAAGCGGATTATCTGCAAGTTGGACTGGGACGACAATTTCTTTCGTCAGCCATTCTTGTATCCCGTTGAGAAGTGCACCCCCGCCGGATAAAATGACACCTTGATCGACGATATCCCCGCTTAATTCAGGAGGACAGTCTTCCAAAGTGGCCCTGATTGCTTCCAATATATGAAGAAGCGATTCTTGGATGGCTTCCTGGACGTCAGTGGATGATATTGTAATCGGCTTTGGAAGACCCGTTACAAGATCGCGGCCCCTAACTTCCATGGTGATCACAGGATGTTCAACGAGTGCGTAGCCAATTTCTTTTTTTATTTCCTCGGCTGTTCTTTCCCCAATCAGCACATTATGTTTTTTTCTAACATATTGGCTGATATCTTCATCCAATTGATCTCCACCAATTCTAATTGAATTACAAGAAACGACGCCGCCGTAAGATATGATTGCGACCTCAGTCGTGCCGCCGCCGATATCAACGATGACATTGGCAATGGGCTCTTCGACAGGCAGGCCTGCGCCGATTGCTGCCGCTACTGGTTCCTCAATAAGGTGGACCTGTTTGGCTCCGCAGCTTTTGACAGCATCCTGAATGGCCCTTCTCTCAACTGATGTGGAACCTGATGGTGTACAGACCACTACACTAGGCTTTCGAATCGATAAGCCTAATGCCTTACTTGCTTTTTTCATGATTTCCCGAAGCATTTGCGCGGTTACATTAAAATCCGCAATAACACCGTCCTTAAGTGGACGGATCGCAACGATATTTCCAGGTGTTTTCCCGATCATGTTTTTAGCATCCACACCGACTGCCAATACTTTATTAGTCTCTATATCTATGGCCACCACCGATGGCTCATTAAATACGATTCCTTTATTTTTACTGTAAACTAGCGTATTTGCAGTTCCTAAGTCAATGCCTATTTCTGTATTTGATAACATCTAGTCACCCCTCCATAAGAGTTTGACCCCTATATATTCATTCTACCTTTTATAGCGAGTTTGTGGGGGTGGGAAATCTAGTAAATGGTGGAAATGCCGAACTGTTCCTTTCATAGAGTGAAAACATGATGAAATATAAAAATGCGCTGGCGATGGAGAGCGGGGCCAACATTCTGCCTATTGCAGCTGCTGCAAAATATTTCCCCTCATATGTGTAAGGGCAAGCTTGGATACAAATGCTTGCCGTTGACTACCAAATCGATCTGCACAATAGCCGCCAAATAAATTGGCCACGACGGCAAAAAAATGTGAAAGGATCAGCGATGATCCAAGAAAAGGAAAATGAAACCCAGGATGACCGGCAAGGTAGATTTTCAAATTATTTCCAATCTCGTAAGTCAAAAGTAATTCTCGCTTCCTCGTATTTTCCCCATCATACCCCTCGCTTCAGTTGAAAGGGTGCAAGACAGCTTTGGACCAGCTTATTTTATGTTAAGATATAGATGAAAATCCGCTTAGATAAAGAAGGTAATTTTGTGAGTGCAAATTTAATCGAGAGTAAGAGTTTTAGAGTCATCTTTACATCTTTTCTAGCTTTCCTGGGTGGATATGCGTTTGATTGCCTTGGGATATACTTACCATGGATGCTAGGACCATTATTCGTGGTGATGATTGCGAAAGTGAAGTTAGGGAAGTACATGTTTTGGTCTAAAACCTTTAGAAGCACAGGATTGGTCATTCTTGGTTTGCAACTGGGCAGTTCATTCACGAAACAATCGTTAAATGAGATGCTTGAATATTTGCCGGTTATGCTTTTTACGACAATCGCAATCATTTTGTTTACAGTTTTGACTGGCTGGTTTATAGGGAAGCGAATGGACTTATCATTGAGCACTTCCATGCTTGGCAGTTTTCCGGGAGGTCTATCCCAGATGGTGGTCTTAAGTGAGGAAATGAAGGATAGTGATGAAACGGTTGTAGGTTTCATGCAAACACTAAGGGTCATCCTTGTGATATCCATTGTTCCTTGGCTTGTGACCCATGTAATGTCAGCTGAACCAGGTGCGGTATTGGCCAAATCGGAGCGGCCGTTTTTCTTATTTGAATATGATGGAAAGTTAGCAATCATGATGTTGGCAACCTTGCTATTATTCATCTACATCACAAAGAAGGTGAATTTCCCGCTGCCTTTTTTACTAGGACCTCTCATGGCCGCAGCCTTATTTAATTTAGTAGGTCCAGGTGCCCCGCAAATTCCTGACTTTTGGTTGAACTTTTCACAATTGTTGATTGGCGCACATTTAGGCTACACACTGAAGGTTGATAATCCCCGACTTTTCAGAAAGATGTTCGGGGCCGTATTCCTCAGTAATGTCCTGTTAATTGGATTTTGCTATTATCTATCCATTCAATTTGCTCCGATGCTATCCTTGCAGGCGAACGAATTATTTTTGAGCATGGCGCCAGGCGGCGTGGCCGAAATGGCAGTCACAGCCATGTCTGTACATGTGGATTTATCCGTTGTCACAAGCTTTCATTTATTCAGGATCTTATTCATTTTATTTTTTCTATCACCCATCATTAAATGGTTGGATGGAAGAATCCATGGGAAGCAGAAACAGGGACAAAGCTGACAGGCTTTGTCCCTGTTTTCAATATGGAAATACTATGTCGGAAAACTTTTAGCATGTTGCCCATAAAAGGATAGCACTCACGAGTAAAGCGGCGAAATTCACGAGTAAAAGCATGAAACTCACGAGTAAAGCGGCGAAACTCACGAGTAAAGCGGCGAAACTCACGAGTAAAGCGGCGAAATTCACGAGTAAAGCGGCGAAACTCACGAGTAAAGCGGCGAAATTCACGAGTAAAAGCATGAAACTCACGAGTAAAGCGGCGAAACTCACGAGTAAAGCACCGAAACTTAAGAGTAAATGAACAATTTTCAGGCGCAAAGCGAAACTCACGAACGAAACGCCCTGAAATTCCATTTTCGACGGAATTTTTACCTGGGCTATTGAAATATGCTGTTGAATTTGACCTTACAAGTAGTGGAAAAGGTGGGATTTGTGGTGATTTAATTAAATTTAAAATTAGTAAAATAATCCTCACTTTTTTTTAACTTCATCCGATATAAGGAGGAGACGAGACTTTAAATGAATGGGTGAGTAATATGGATATAACATCAGTTTTGGGCGTAGTTCTGGGTATTGTGGCCATCTTAGTCGGAATGGTGTTGAAAGGCGTTAGTGTTACGGCGTTGATTAACCCTGCAGCTATTATGATCATTATTGTAGGGACGATAGCTGCTGTCGTAACGGCTTTCCCTTTGTCAGAATTAAAAAGACTACCAAAAATATTCAAGATTTTATTCTTTGAACAAAAATTGACAAAGCCTGAAGAATTAATAAAAACTTTTTCGGAATGGGCGGTCATTGCCAGGAAAGAAGGCTTATTGGCATTGGAAAGCATTTCGGATCAAGTGGATAATACTTTTTTGAAAAATGGCTTGAATCTTGCAGTAGAAGGTCAGAGTGCCGATTATATTCGTGATATTTTAGCAGAGGAAATAGACGCGATGGAAGAACGTCATCTGAGTGCGGCAGCGATTTTCAGTCAAGCCGGAACATACGCACCGACACTTGGTGTATTGGGTGCAGTAATCGGGCTGATTGCTGCATTGGGGAATATGGCTGACTCGGAGGCATTGGGACATGCGATATCTGCCGCTTTCGTTGCAACCTTGATGGGGATTTACACGGGGTATGTGTTATGGCATCCTTTTGCCAATAAGCTCAAACGGAAATCGCAGCAGGAAGTCAGAATCAAAGAAATGATGATTGAAGGGATTTTGTCGATCATCGAAGGGGAAGCGCCAAGGACGATTGAACAGAAATTAACATCATATTTGCCTGCTGGAGATCGTAAAAAGTGGTTAGAAGGCGATGTGAGAGAAGATGGCTAGGCGAAAAAAGAAACAAAGGCATGAAGAGCATATCGATGAATCATGGTTGGTTCCTTATGCCGATATCTTAACATTGCTTCTTGCGCTTTTTATCGTCTTATTCGCTTCAAGTTCGGTTGATGCAGTAAGGTTCCAGCAGTTGTCCAATGTATTTAACCAGGTCTTTACGAGCGGGACGGGTTTTATGGAATTTCCTAGTGATTCCCCCAGCAATGAGCCGACGTCGCCCGAACAAAAAACAGGTGCAGAAGATCTTGAGAAGCTAGGGAAAAACGAGCAGGAAGAACTTACGGAAGTTCAGGAGCGCGTAAATGCCTATATCGAAAAAAATGATTTAACGGATAAATTGGGAACGAACCTTACGGATGAAGGTATGTTGATTTCAATTAGGGAAAACGTGCTGTTCGAATCGGGTGTGGCCGAGGTGAGGAGTGAAAACCGTAAAATGGCTAAAGAAATCTCGGGGTTACTGGTCATGGACTTACCCAGAAACATCATCGTAAGCGGACATACCGATAATATTCCTATCAAAAATTCCAAGTATGAATCCAACTGGGACCTGAGTGTGATGCGATCTGTGAATTTTATGAAACTTCTCCTCGAAAATAAGGATTTGGATCCCGAAATGTTCAGTGCTAAAGGACATGGGGAATTCAAGCCGGTTGCTTCCAATGAAACGAAAAAAGGAAGGGCGAAAAACCGGAGAGTTGAAATCCTAATTGTTCCACGGACAGCGATAAATGAGTGAAAACCTGTCAGGAATGGATGGGTTTTTCTTTTTGAAGGAGAATATATGGAAAGAGAATACACAAATGTGATGGAAGAAATCGTTGTGACATGGGTGCAGGTTTTAATGTCAGGTATAGAATACCAAACATTTTGTTCGTGCAGCAAATGTAAAAATGACATCATCACATTATCATTGAATAACCTGCCTAATTACTATGTAACCACGGAAGAACGGCGGAAAAGGATATTTGAAAATTTGAATACAGAAGAGAACAGGAAGTGGATCAACAATAGAATCATCAATGCCATACACGTTGTTGGCCAGTATCCCAAACATTGATCAGGTTTGGGAAAAGAAAAGAGGTCAGGGACCCCTTATTTTTCAGATTTTAAAGCCGAGGTGTAGCAACCTCCGAAAGAATGTCGGAAATTTTAGCGGGATCTCACTCAAATGAACGGAAATGATTTTTGGTAGTGACAACTTTAAATTGTGTTTTATTCATGCTGCAAGAGGGAACATAATTAAAGTACAAAGTAAGTTCATTCGATCAAAAATTGAGGAGATGAATTTTCATGGGTAAAAATATCGCATGTTTAGTAACGAATATGTTTGAGGACTCGGAGTACAGTGAACCCGCAAATGCATTTGAAGCAGCCGGCCATACCGTTACGACGATTGAAATGGAAAAAGGGAAAATTGTTAAAGGGAAACAAGGGGAAGTAGAAGTAGAGATTGATGAAAGCATCGATTCGGTGAAACCAGAGAACTTCGATGCATTGTTCATCCCCGGAGGGTTCTCGCCTGATCAACTGCGTGCTGATGAACGCTTCGCATCATTCGCCAAATCGTTTATGGATGATAAAAAGCCTGTATTTGCAATTTGCCATGGACCACAGTTGCTGATTACAGCGAAAACACTTGAAGGACGCCACGCAACAGGATATACATCCATTAAAGTGGATATGGAGTATGCAGGTGCCACATATTTGGACAAAGAGGTCGTTGTATGCGGCAATCAGCTTGTAACCAGCAGGACGCCAGATGATCTTCCAGCATTTAACCGGGAATCGCTTAATCTATTGAAATAATGAAAAATCCCGGCAGCTGCCGGGATTTTTTATTTAATAAGATTTAAAGGATTCATATACTTCAATCTTTGCAGTAAAATAAAAGGAGAGACGAATAAAAAAGGAAGTGTCACGATTGATTGTATTAAAATCTGCACGTGAAATTCAAGCGATGCATGAATCGGGTAAAATTTTGGCAGCTTGTCATAGGGAAATTGCAAAGTTGATTGTTCCTGGTGTGACAACATGGGAAATAGAAGAATTTGTCGAAGGATTCTTAAAAAAACATGGAGCGAAGCCGGAACAAAAGGGTTACAAGGGGTATGAGTATGCGACATGTGCCAGCATAAATGAAGAAATCTGTCATGGTTTCCCCCGTAAGACCCCTTTGAAAAATGGAGATATCGTAACGATTGATATGGTCGTCAATTATAACGGGGCCCTTTCCGACTCTGCCTGGACGTATACGGTCGGAAAGGTTTCCAAGGAAACTGAACATTTAGTGCATGTGACGAAGGAATCTTTATATAAGGCGATTGAAGTGTGTGTTGAAGGCAATCGGATTGGTGACATTGGTCATGCCATTCAAACCTATGTCGAAGCGGAAGGCTTCTCGGTCGTTCGTGATTTCATCGGACATGGGATAGGAAATGTCATTCATGAAGAGCCGCAAGTTCCGCATTATGGGCTGCCGAATAAAGGTCCGCGTCTTAAAGAAGGAATGGTATTCACTATCGAACCAATGGTAAACGTAGGTACATATAAAGCCAGCAGGGATGCGAATGGATGGACGGCTTCCACTGCAGACGGGAAATACTCGGCTCAATATGAGCATACGATTGCCATCACGAAAAACGGTCCGCTTATTCTGACAGAACAATGAACGTAAAAAAACAGCATCAATTATGATGCTGTTTTTTCATTTTAATCAATCGGTCGTTCCAATGAATACAAATCCTCTTCAATATTGCCTAATCTGTCCTCAATCACTTTTTTCGCATCATTAATGCCTTCGTTATAAATAAAGGGAGCGATGTTTTCCAAAATGAATTGCAAGTGATTTTCAGCAGCGATTTCACCGATTTCCTTATCATGTTCCTGATACACATATTCTTGGATACGTTCGATCATCTTGCGGCGTTTCTCTAAGGGAAATTGAATGAACATTGTGCCCTCCTTCATATTTGTTTTAAAAACCATGGAATGAATTGATCCGAATCCAAAGGGAAGACGGGTACTGAAGCATAATCCCTGGTTCGTTCCAGACATTCAGGCCAAGCCACCGCTGCTTTGACATTCGTAAGTCTTTCCAATAGCAGGAGGTCACTCTCTTCTTTGATTATAATGACCTTAGGAAAGTCCTCTTGCTTATAACCTTCAATTAAAATCACATCGGGGAGAAATAGACCCAATAATTGAATCAACTCAGCGATAGGGGCCTCGCCCTTGAAATTGCCGAGCAATTCTATTGTCCCGTCTCCTTCAACAAGTGAAGCGGCTGCCCCAGCCTGAAAGTGTTTATGGGAATCCTTCATACCAGTGATATCTGGTTTTCCGCCATGCCCATGGTGTTTTAAAATGGCTGTTTCTAATTTTACTGCGCGAAGCTTTTCGATTATATTCGTTATGAATGTCGTTTTTCCTCTATTTTGGTAGCCAACCACTTGAAAAATAAAGGGTTTTACCAAGGCCATTTGCTTCCTTCTTGGTCATCGAGAAGCAGAACGTCCACGATATCTCCAGTTTGAAAGCCACGGGTCCCCCCAGGTAAGACAGTCAATGAATTGGCACCAGCCAGGCTTGTTGTAATATTGGATTTATCAACACCACTAGGAATTACCTTCAACCGGCCGGATTCGTAAAATAATCGGGTTCGAAGCAGACGTGAGAATGGGTTGGGCTTTAAGAAGTCCTCTGCCAATTGAGCAGTCTCTTTTCGTAAATGCGGATGTTCCGAAAACAACATGGTGCGGATGATGGGTCTTGCAAATAGTTCAAAGCCGACATAACTGGCGGATGGGTTACCGGATAAACCGAATAAAATCTTGTTATTATATACGGCTACGGTCGTCACGCTGCCAGGGCGCATGGCCACTTTGTTGAATAGGACATCTGCTCCCACTTTTTGATAAATATCTGGGAGAAGGTCAAAATCGCCGACGGAAACGCCTCCAGTTGTAATGAGTAGATCGACTTCCTCCAAAGCTGTTGAAATGGCTTCGTAGCTTAATTCGAATTCATCTTTAAGCTTTCCATAAAAACGGACTTCTCCTCCCGCCCTCCGTATTTGAGCGGAAAGGGCATACGAATTGCTGTTGCGAATCTTCCCGGGCTGCAAAGGTTCATTAACATCAAGTAGTTCCGAACCAGTAGCGAATAATCCGACGACAGGCTTTTTGGCAACAGGGACTTCTGCATAACCGAATGTTGCCAGTAAGCCGATGATCCCTGGATTGATCGCTGTTCCTTTTTTTACAAGAAGATCCCCTTTCTTTGCGTCCTCACCTTGAAAAGAAACATTTTCCCCTTCTTTAAGTGAGCGTTTAAATGATATGTACTTCTTTCCATCCTTTTCGAATTCCTTCGTGAGCTCGAGCATAATTACGGCATCACACCCAGCTGGCATCTGAGCTCCAGTCATGATTCTTGCAACTTGGTTTTTTTGCACGGGGATAGTCGATACCATACCTGCAGCTAACTCTTCGACCACTTCGAATTCGAGTGGGTTATTTATGGAACCTTCAACGGTATCCCTGGACCTGAGGGTGAATCCATCATATGGCGAGCGATTAAAATGCGGAACATCATTTGTAGCTGTAATATCTTGAGCCAAAAAACGATCTTGACTTTCTTCCAGGGGAATCAGCTCCACTTCTCCTCCTAATTTATGCTTCATCACTTTTTCCACTGCTTCAGCGATACTGATGGGCGTTCTTCTATCTACCATGCTTACAACTCCTGTCTGTTTTCAACAATAAGTTCTATATCAAATGTAGCAGAAATCTTTAAAAATTGAAAAAATCCTCACCGGAATGGGAGGATTTGAATGTTATTTATTACGCAGTCTTCCAAGTTCTTCAGCGATAGCTTCCATTTCACGGACACTGAAATTGTTTTTTTTCATCACCATTTTATAAATATCGTGCAGTTCTTCGTACATTTCGATATCAAAATGGGTTGATTTGATTGCACCGAAGTTCATCACCTTCAATTTATCCTTAATTGCTTCAACCATAAACTCGACACTTTCGGCTGTGTTTTGTGTTAAATCCATACCCCTCATCCTTTCATACGTTCCTAAATTATTTACATCTTTGCATGATTACCCCTAGAAGTCAATGAATATTCGGGTGGAAAACGAAGCTTGAGCCTCAATTCACTTTGTCGTCTTTGCGTTTTAAAGTGAGAGAGTTTGGGAAAAGATAGGAAAAAACTTTTTTAAACATTGTATAATGGAGATAGCTACCATTATCATCAACCAATATATGACGAGGAGGAGAATATATGAGCAACATTCGAGAAGAATATAAATGTGCCAAGAAAAGTAAATTTATGCAAGCGGTCTTTATCGGGGCGTTAGTAGGGGCTGCAGTAAGCCTTTTTGATAAAAATACGCGTTATTCGGTATTGGAAAACAGCAAAAGTTGCTTGAGTAATATGAAAGAATTAGTGAAGAATCCCAATGGGGTACTTTCACAAGTACGTGAAACATCATCTAAGGTCCGTTCCACTGTAGAAAAAATTTCTGATGATGTATCATTCATTTCCCAAAAGGTGGAGGAAATGAAAGATATTCCATCGCAAGTTGCGCAAGTGGTGATAGAGACGAAGGAAGTCTTTGCTGCAGAGCCGGAAGATTCGACTTCAAGTCAGGATCCGCAAGGACGGGTTTCCTCAAATTAAAAAATGGGGTGGGGGTATGGCCAGTAAAAAAGAATGGCTGAAAGGCTCATTCTTCAAGACATTCATAAAACGGTTACAGATGGATGATGTGTCGGGACTTGCCGCACAGCTGTCTTATTTCTTTTTGCTTTCCCTGTTTCCTTTACTTATTTTTTTGTTCACTTTATTGGCCTATCTGCCATTTTCCCAAGAAGATATTTTAAATACTATAAGTACATATGCACCCGCGGGTTCGATGAAAATAATTGAGGCTAACCTCTCGGAAGTGATGGAAGCGAATAGTACTTTATTGTCGTTTGGTGTCATTGGAACCATATGGTCAGCCTCGAATGGGATGAATGCAATCATTAAAGCATTTAATCAAGCATATGGTGTAAAAGAAAGTCGAACTTTCTTTATTTCCCGGGGAATGTCGATTCTTCTCACTTTAGCGATGATTTTTGTGTTTATTGTCGTTTTATTGCTTCCGATATTCGGAAAACAGATCGGAGTATTCCTATTTGCTGAAATTGGACAATCCGATGAGTTTCTAATCATTTGGAATCAACTGCGCTGGGTGATCAGCACGCTTGTATTTTTAATAGTGTTCACGATCCTTTATTGGATTGCGCCCAACAAAAGACTGAAATGCCTAACCGTATTGCCTGGTTCTATCTTTGCAACGGCAGGATGGAGCCTCGTTTCCCTTTTGTTTTCTTTTTATGTGGAGAATTTTGCTAATTATTCGGCGACATATGGAAGTCTTGGAGGAATAATCGTATTAATGGTCTGGTTTTATTTATCTGGGCTCATCATCATACTGGGCGGGGAAATAAATGCCCTGTTAAGTGAAAAGGAAAATCCAGAATGTAAATGATCTTCCTGGAGTTCCCGTAATAGAGGACTATCCTGAAGCAGATACTATTCAAGAAATGACATAACTTTTGTAGAGGGGGAGTACTTTCATGAGTAAAAAGGATGGCAGCACAAAGCAAAAAGGAAAAAAAGGATCGAACCATAAAACATCAGGTTCAGCAAACGGTAAGAACGGGTATCATTAAATGAAACGAACATAAAAAAGGGAGCCTTTTAGGCTCCTTCAGTTTGTAGACAAAAGGGGTTCGGAATTAAAAAATTCCGAACCCCTTTTTGAGATTCCCTTTGAATTTTTGCCTGAAGTTAGGAGATTGGGGCTCTACGAGCCCACTATGTTAGGCCATTTTTGGACCTCCCCATGTCCAATTGGCCATCTTCTTTAAATTAATCGCAGCGAAAGTAAGCATCGCCTGCATCGACAATTTTTTAAGTCCCCTTAAAGTTGTCCAACGCATACCATGCTTTTCTTTTGCATCAGCGAATACACGCTCAATCGTTTCTTTACGTTTCGCATATATAGTTTTTACATCTTGATGATGACGCAGATGATCTTTCTTCTTCCACATGTGTTTGCCAAATATGCCGTGTCACCACTTTTTGATGGTCTTTGCTTTCTGTACACTGAGATAAAAATGAGCATGTCGCACAAGTGTGTTTGGGTGATTTATACTCGCGATAGCCCTCTTTATTGGTTGTTGAGTACTTTAATAGCTCTCCCGAAGGACAAAGGTAACAATCAAAATGTTCATCGTATACATAGTCCTGTTTGCGGAAAAATCCTTCTTTGGTGCGAGGAYGTGTATAAGGTAAAGCCGGTATGATTTCTTTGTTAAATAGGTAGCTTGTAATCGCTGGTGTTTTATAAGCTGCATCTGCGGCAACGGCTTCCGGTTTTCCAAYTTTCTCAATCACTTGTTCAACTAGTGGCTCTAAGATCTGACTKTCATGTATATTTCCRGGTGTTACAATTGTTCCCAATAMAAAACCGTTGCGGTCTGCGGCCGCGTGGAATGAATAGGCAAACTGTTTTGTTCGTTCATCTTTCACATAGTAGCCACTCTCAGAATCCGTTGTACTTTCTTTAATCTCTTTGGTCTCTTCTTTATCAAATTTATCTGATGGAAAAGGCTTCTTTCCATGGTTTTCACGATCTTGATTGATTTCTTCTTGAAGACGCCCTTGATA
>NZ_JBFUHM010000039.1:0-45341 GCF_056402395.1 Peribacillus sp. P4_B1 | reverse complement strand
GCATATGAATGGGGAAATAGCAGAAAGGGTTATTGGCGCATAGCGCATAGTCCTATTCTAGACAAAACCCTTAATAATGTTTATTGGCTCCATCATGGGTTAGTAAATCTATATGAACGATATACAAAACTACGTCAGACTTAAACTGAACCGCCGTATACCGAACGGTACGTACGGTGGTGTGAGAGGTCGGAGGCTAGGCGCCTCCTCCTACTCGATTTTTGTTTAAGCAAAAGATCGGGCTGATAAAACAAAAAAAGTAGCTGTAACTTGCATGATTTTTCCTTTCACATGTATATTTTAAGTAGATGTTTAAAAGGGTCCCGATCTACAAACAATAAGCTAATAAAGGTGATTTATATAATGAGGAGGATTATTCATGTCTATTGCTTCCGATACAATTACGGAAAAAAACGGCTACAGGCTTCATGTGGTCCGTACGGATAAATATAAAACGAATACTCTCGTGCTGAAAATGAAAGCCCCGCTTACAAAAGAGGACGTTACATATCGTGCATTGTTGCCATATGTGTTACAAAGCAATACAAATAAATATCCTACAACACCCGAGCTTCGTTCGTATCTTGATGATTTATACGGGGCTGGGTTTTATGTCGATGTAGTTAAAAAAGGTGAATATCAAATCATAAGTTTCACGATCGATATCGTCAATGAAAAATTCCTTAGTGATTCAACGCCGCTTCTCGAAAAGGCTTTTGGATTATTATCTGAGGTGATCTTTAATCCGAAGAAGAATGGCGAAGCCTTTGACCCCAAAACCGTTTCCAATGAAATCCGTTCTTTAAAACAGCGGATTCAATCCATTTCCGATGATAAAATGCGTTATTCAGCAACACGGCTTGTAGAGGAAATGTGCAAAAATGAACCATATGCTTTAGAAGCTAGCGGTAATCTGCAAGACTTGGAAACGATAACGCCTGAGTCACTTTTCGCTTATTATAAAAAAATGCTGACTGAGGATGAAATCGATTTATATGTGATCGGTGACATCGATGAATCAGAAGTGGGGGCTCTAGCTGACAAGTATGTATCACTGAAAGAACGAATGCCGGTGAATATGACAAGGATTACGGGTAATGAAGTGGAGAAGGAAAAAGAAATCATTGAAAACTCGGATGTGAAACAAGGGAAATTGAATATCGGTTATCGAACCCATGTTGCATACGGTGATCCGGATTATTATGCTCTTCAGCTATTCAATGGGATTTTTGGCGGATTTTCACATTCGAAGCTTTTCATTAATGTCAGGGAGAAAGCAAGCCTTGCTTATTATGCAGCTTCAAGGCTAGAAAGTCATAAAGGTCTATTAATGGTCATGGCCGGCATTGAAAATGCCAACTACAAGCAGGCATTGGAAATCATTCATGCACAAATGAAGGAAATGAAGCAAGGGAACTTTTCCGAAGAAGAACTGGCACAGACGAAGGCGGTCGTTAAGAACCAACTCCTTGAAACCATTGACGTTTCGAGAGGACTTGTGGAAATTTTATATCATAATGTGGTTTCCGGGCAGGATATATCACTCGATGAGTGGTTTGCCAAAACAGAGCGGACGACAAAGGAAGAAATCATTGCAGTGGGTCAAAAGATTCAGCTTGATACGATTTATTTTCTAACAGAAGAGGAGGTGCAAGGGTAATGGAGAAAATAGCATTCAATCAATTGAAGGAAGAACTTTTTCATGAAAAAATGGATAATGGCCTCGAAGTATATATTCTTCCGAAAAGTGGGTTCAATAAATCATTTGCAACGTTTACGACGAATTATGGTTCAATCGACAACCATTTCAAACCCTTGAATCAAACGGAATTCTCGAAAGTACCTGATGGAATTGCACATTTTCTTGAACATAAGCTTTTTGAAAAGGAAGATGGCGATGTTTTTCAGCAATTCTCAAAACAGGGAGCTTCTGCAAATGCTTTTACTTCTTTCACCCGTACAGCTTATTTGTTTTCAAGCACGTCCGATTTCGATAGGAATCTAACGACCTTAATCGACTTTGTCCAGGAGCCTTACTTTTCAGAAAAGACGGTAGAGAAGGAAAAAGGAATCATTGGGCAGGAGATCAATATGTATGATGATAATTCAGACTGGAGGCTGTATTTCGGGACGATAGCCAACATGTATCATCATCATCCAGTGAAAATTGATATTGCTGGTACTGTGGAATCCATTGCTGATATTACGAAAGATATGCTTTACGAATGTTATAATACGTTTTATCATCCAAGCAACATGCTCCTATTCATTGTAGGACCGGTAGATGTCGAAAGTACGATGAAGCTGATTCGGAATAATCAAAATAATAAAGACTATTACCAACAGCCTGAGGTGGAACGTAAATTTGATCAAGAGCCGGAAACCGTTGCCAAGGATAAAGAAATCTTAAAAATGAATGTTCATACACCAAAAGTGATGCTGGGCATCAAGGCCATCAATGTTAACCAAACCGGTTTAAAGCTTTTGAAAAGGGAATTGGCGGCTAATATTTATTTGGAAATGCTGTTTGGCAAAAGTTCACCATTGCATGAGGAGCTATACGAGAAAGGGTTGATCGATCAAAGCTTCTCTTATGATTATACTCAGGAGCAAGGTTTTGGGTTTGCGTTAATTGGCGGGGACAGTGCAAAACCTGATGAATTGACGGAGTCTTTATTTAGTATCCTGGAAAAATCTAAAGCCGGAACCGGCTTGAATGAAGAAAGCCTGCAAAGGACGATCAAGAAAAAAATCGGTTCTTTCCTTCGTTCTCTGAATTCGCCGGAATATATAGCGAATCAATTCACCAGGTACGCATTCAATGATATGAACTTGTTCGATGTGGTATCGGTTTTAGAAAAACTAACGATTGAAGATATAAGGGAGATCGCCAAGGACTTGATATCCGATGAACGGATGACTGTCTGCCAGGTACATCCTAAATAATATAAAAGGGGGCGGGAATGTGGGGAAACGTTTTGCCCTTATTACTGGAGCCAGCGGAGGAATCGGCAAGGAAATCGCTATAAAGCTCGCCGAGGAAAATTATTCACTTTATCTACATTATAACAGCAATGAAGAAGCGGTCCTTGAACTAATTGAAGAACTGAAGCCTCATCAAGTCGAACTTATTCCTGTTCAAGCGGATTTGGCTACACCGTACGGCTATAAGAAATTGGCGGAAAATATTTTCGCCCTTCATGCAATCGTCCTTAATAGTGGGAATAGCTATTATGGGCTCATATCGGACATGGATGAGAAAATCGTAAATGAAATGGTCCAGCTGCATGTAACGAGCCCTTTCCAATTAACAAAGGAACTGCTTCCGAAGCTGATGTACCAAGAACAGGCCGCTATTGTTGCGGTCACATCGATTTGGGGGCAGACGGGTGCATCCTGTGAAGTATTATATTCCATGGTCAAAGGCAGTCAAAATGCTTTTATCAAGGCGCTCAGCAAAGAAGTATCCCTTAATGGAATCCGGGTGAATGCCGTTGCCCCAGGAGCGATTTCCACTTCCATGCTCGAATCTTTCAGTGCAGAAGACTTGGAAATCATCAAAGGTGATATCCCAATGGGCAGGATGGGTAATTCAAAAGAAGTCGCCGAGGCCGTATACTATTTGCTTTCTGACAAGTCATCTTATATCACCGGACAAATTTTAGGAGTAAATGGTGGATGGTACACATGATTTTTTTAAAGACATGTATAATTTCCCCGATTCCTTCACAAAATATCTATGTACTATTTTGAAAGGAAAGGGTGACCATACATGTCTGTACTAGACAATTGGGATCAATGGAAAAATTTCTTAGGCGACAGATTAAATCAAGGTGAACAACAAGGTTTGTCAGATGGTGCTGTTACCGACTTGGCTTTCGAAATCGGTGATTACCTTGCGAAGCAAGTTGAGCCCCAGAATGAACAACAGAGAGTACTTGCTGATCTTTGGTCAGTTGCAAGCGATCAAGAAAAACATGCCATGGCAAGCGTTATGGTTAAGTTAGTCGAGAACAATGGAACAAGGTAAAAAATATCAATCCAAAGGCCCTGTTATTATTTAACAGGGCCTTTGGATTGATATTGATCACAATTTATCCCCATATATAAAAATGAATACTTTTTATAGGGTTTTTCCTTTTAACTTATCACGAAATGCTATATTATAGAAGCTAGACAATAATAACTAATGGGTGCAGACCTTTAAATTTACGATGGATAAGTTTTGCCCCTAATTTTAGGGTAAAAGCTTTTAGGCTTAAGGAGTGTTATCGTGGAGAATAAAGAATGGTATTTTGAATATGAAATTCAAGTCAACCGTCCAGGTTTATTAGGGGATATTTCATCCCTGCTGGGTATGCTGTCCATCAATATCATCACTATTAACGGGGTCGATGAAGGCAGGCGTGGTTTACTTTTGATGGCGAAAGATAGCCGTAACATAGAAAGATTCGAATCAATCCTCCATACGATGGATACGATAAAGGTCATTAAGCTTAGGGAACCTAAATTGCGTGACCGTCTCGCTGTCAGGCATGGAAGGTATATTCAGCGCGATGCTGATGAGAAAAACACCTTTAGGTTTGTACGTGATGAACTAGGCTTACTTGTCGATTTCTTGGCCGAGCTATTTAAACAGGAAGGTCATAAATTAATCGGGATACGAGGTATGCCACGTGTCGGAAAAACTGAATCTATCGTAGCCTCGAGTGTTTGTGCTAATAAGAGATGGTTGTTTGTGTCATCGACCCTTTTAAAGCAGACTATTCGCAGTCAGCTTATTGATGATGAATATAATAATGATAATTTGTTCATTTTAGATGGAATTGTTTCCACACGCCGTGCAAATGAGCGTCATTGGCAGCTGATTCGCGAAATCATGAGGCTTGATGCGGTTAAAGTCATCGAACATCCGGATGTTTTTGTCCAAAATACGGAGTATACTCTCGAAGACTTTGATTATATTATTGAATTGCGAAACAATCCAGATGAAGAAATAACATATGAAGTTGTCGACCAAAAAGACCAGTTTTCAGGGTCCAATTTTGGCTCCTTTGACTTTTAAAATGGCAGGTGTTTTATTTGACTGAGTTAGGTAATCGATTAAAGGAAGCTAGGGAAGCCAAAAGGCTTAGCCTAGAAGATTTACAGGAATTAACGAAGATTCAAAAGCGTTACCTGATTGGCATTGAAGAGGGAAATTACAGTATGATGCCTGGAAAGTTCTATGTACGGGCATTCATAAAGCAATATTGTGAAGCGGTCGGGCTGGATTCAGAAGAGATTTTCGAACAATATAAGAGTGAAGTGCCTTCAGTCTATAGCGAGGAATTGCCAGAACAGCTTTCAAGGGTCCAATCCCGGAAAACGATGCCGGCAGGGAATTCCAAGGTTGTAGAAATGTTACCTAAGGTCCTGGCTGCCGTTTTAGTCATTGGTGCGGCTGTATTGATATGGGTCCTGGTATCGAACTATATGAGTAAGCCGGATATTGATGATAAAAAGGGCGCTAAACAGAGCGAAGCCGTGGGTTACAATAAAAGTGATGGATTTAATGAAGAAAAAGAGAATCCAGACAAGAAACAGAATGATGTAAAAGCAGATTCATCTGATAAGAAGAATGAAGATGATTCAAATGTTAAAGATGAAAAGAAAGAGCAAAAGCTTGCCGTCATCAGTTCCAGCGGTAAAAATAGTACGTATGAATTGAAAAATACGGATACCTTTAAATTAAAGGTGACTTCCAAAGGCTCACCATGGGTAGGCATAAAAAATGGTGAAGGTAAATTACTATTCCAGGGCACCATCGACAATAATGAGAGCCAGGAAATTGATTTCACCAATGAAAAAGAAGCTGTCATCAATATTGGCAGAGCGTATGAAACTGAAATTTTTGTAAATGATGAGAAGCTGGAGTATTCTATTTCACCGACTGAAGTGAATACGCAATTGGTAACGATACAATTTACGAAAGCCGAATAGTCATCTTATAGATGACTATTTTTTCTCTATACAATATTAAGACCGGGTTTTGCTCTGCCTGGCATAAGATTGGTTTTGAGTTAAATTATACATATAAGCATTATTTTAGATCTATAACGCATTGCCCTAAAGGCAGGCGTAAATTTTGGAGGTAAAAGTTTTGAATCTGCCTAATAAGATTACAGTAGCAAGAATCTGTTTAATACCAGTATTTTTAATCATCATGCTCGTTCCTTTTTCTTGGGGGACGCTGACTTGGGGAGAATACAGTTTGCCAGTGGCACATTTAGCTGGTGCCATCCTCTTTATCATCGCTTCTACTACTGATTGGATCGATGGCCATTTTGCCAGGAAATATAATATGATTACTGATTTAGGGAAATTTTTAGATCCATTGGCTGATAAGCTTCTGGTTTCGGCTGCCCTAATTGTATTGGTTGATCTGGATTTAATGTACGGTCAGTCTTGGATTGCTATCGTGATCATTAGTCGTGAATTTGCAGTGACCGGTTTGCGTTTGGTACTGGCGGGTACAGGGGAAGTGGTTGCAGCGAACCAGCTTGGTAAAATTAAAACATGGGCACAAATTGTTTCTATTTCGGCATTATTGCTGCATAACCTTCCATTTGCCCTCATTTCTCTTCCGTTTGCTAATATCGCATTATGGATTGCATTGATCTTTACAATATGGTCAGGTTTGGATTATTTTATAAAAAACAAAGAAGTATTTGTTAATTCCAAGTAAAACGAATGGTGGTTTTGAAAAGATGGATGCAGAAATCATTGCAGTGGGCTCTGAGCTTCTTTTAGGACAAATCAATAACACTAATGGGAGATTCCTATCGCAGCAGTTTGCGGAAATGGGAATCAATGTTTTTTACCATACTGTAGTCGGGGATAACGACCGTCGTTTACAACAAGCTATAGAAATCGCTGAATCAAGGGCGAACTTGATCGTCTTTACAGGTGGACTAGGACCTACCAAAGATGATTTAACGAAGGAAACGATTGCTCGCCATATAGGGAAAAAGCTCGTTTTTAATGATGAGGCTTTGCAATCCATTGAAGCTTACTTCCAAAAACGGGACCGGCCGATGACGGAAAACAACAAGAAGCAGGCCCTTGTATTGGAGGGCAGTGAAGTGTTGGCGAACGATCATGGCATGGCACCGGGAATGGTCTTGTCCAAATCTGGGATTACATATATGCTTCTACCTGGTCCGCCAAGTGAAATGGAGCCGATGTTTTTAAGTTATGGTTATGAATCGATCATGAATAAATTGGATAAGCACGAACGGATCGATTCCAAGGTTCTTCGGTTCTACGGGATAGGTGAAGCCGAACTGGAAACGGTTATTGAAGATCTTCTTGTCAATCAAACGAATCCGACAATTGCTCCTCTGGCAGCCGAAGGGGAAGTGACGTTAAGGATTACCGCTAAAGACTCATCCAAAGAAAAATGCGAAGAGCTTATTTTAGAATCGGAAAAAGAAATCCTTAGCCGGGTAGGTAAGTTCTATTATGGAAGTGATAATACTTCGCTAATAAAGGAACTTGTAAAAGAATTAACGGTCCGCAAACTTTCAATCGCGGCAGCCGAAAGCTTGACAGGTGGAATGTTCCAAGAACAGCTGACAACCATCCCGGGGGCCGGTAAAGTTTTCAAAGGCGGCATTGTCAGTTATACGAATGATGCAAAGTCAAATGTACTTGGCGTCAGTGATGATACCATCTCAGAGCACGGGGTGGTCAGCGGTGAGTGTGCAATGGAAATGGCCTCTAATGTCCGGAAAAAGCTCGATGCAGACGTAGGCATAAGCTTTACGGGTGTCGCAGGACCGGATGAACAGGAAGGCAAGCCTGTTGGTACAGTATTCATTGGCATTTCTTATCGGGATGGAAAGACTCATTTCAAAGAATTGAATCTTTCCGGAAGCAGGGCGCAGAACCGTATTCGCAGTGTGAAGTACGGCTGTCATTACCTGTTAAGGGATTTATAAACGCTGAAGCAGAGCTTTTTACGGCTCTGCTTTTTTATTTGGTTGAAAAAGTTTGTTTCTTGAAAAAACGGGGAAAAAGAAAAAAGTTAATTCAAAGAAAAAAGTTTTTAAAGTGAGTATGTGAATGGAAATGGGGATTTCCTCAAGATAAAATGGTTTTTTATAAAGAATATCCCGAAAGAAAAAAACGAATGAATGTTCGACTTTTTGCTTGGCAAAATAGTAAAAAGAGTATATAGTAAAGATAGGTTTTGAGACAGGATACAACCTTGATCTCAAATAATTGCTAACGTTAGAAAACCTTTAATCGGACAGCCGATTATTTGAATATAGAGGAGGAAATTGAGTGAGTGATCGTCAAGCGGCTTTAGATATGGCGTTAAAACAAATTGAAAAACAATTTGGTAAAGGTTCTATTATGAAACTTGGGGAACAGTCTGATCGAAGGATTTCAACGATTTCAAGCGGTTCTTTAGCATTGGACGTAGCATTGGGAGTAGGCGGATATCCAAGAGGTCGGGTCATTGAGATATATGGACCTGAAAGCTCCGGTAAAACGACTGTTGCATTACATGCTATTGCAGAAGTACAAAAGACTGGTGGCACGGCTGCATTCATTGATGCTGAGCATGCTCTAGATCCAGCATATTCAGAAAAACTTGGTGTGAATATTGATGAGCTACTGCTTTCACAGCCTGATACGGGTGAACAAGCCTTAGAGATCGCCGAAGCGTTAGTTCGAAGTGGAGCGGTAGATATCATAGTCATTGATTCGGTTGCCGCACTTGTTCCTAAAGCTGAAATCGAAGGTGAAATGGGAGATTCCCATATGGGTCTTCAAGCACGGATGATGTCTCAGGCACTTAGAAAACTGTCTGGTGCCATTAATAAATCAAACACCATTGCCATTTTCATTAACCAAGTCCGTGAAAAAATTGGTGTAATGTTTGGGAACCCAGAAACGACTCCGGGAGGCCGGGCATTGAAGTTCTATTCAACTGTTCGCCTGGAAGTGCGTCGTGCGGAACAATTAAAACAAGGTAATGAAATTGTCGGTAATAAAACTAAAATCAAAGTTGTAAAAAACAAGGTTGCCCCTCCATTCCGTCAAGCAGAAGTTGATATCATGTATGGTCAAGGGATTTCTCAGGAAGGTGAAATCATCGATATGGGTGCAGATCTTGATATCGTCCTTAAAAGCGGCTCATGGTACTCATATAATGAAGAGCGTGTCGGACAAGGCCGCGAAAATGCGAAGCTGTTCTTAAAAGAAAATCAGGATATCGCTCTGGAAATTTCTCAGAAAATCAGAGATCACTATAATCTTGATGGAGAACATGAATTGCCACCAGAGGAAAATGAAACAGAAGAACATTTTGAATTACTTGATTAATGGTAGGAAGAGGCCTAAGCTTGATAGCTTAGGCCTTTTCTATATATTGTGAGAAAAATGTGAAATTTCCAGCGGGTTAAATGGCTGTGAAAACGGATTTACAGACATTTTCCATAATGAATGCTGTACTTAATGGTGGTTCATATAAAGAAAACTTGAATAATCATTGATACATAAGGGACAAACGCTTGACAATAAAAATTCTCAACTATACAATTAATATGTATATTTTACAATTTTTCAAACTAAAATTTTGAAAATTAAGTGCTGTATATTGAATTTAGTGCAATGTACTTGCCGACAGTTCAACATTTTATGTAAAAAGTTCATAGCAAGGGGAGGTGAAACGATGGAACCCATGACAATCATCTTCACTTTGCTTGGCCTAATCGTCGGTGCAGTTGTTGGTTATTTTATTCACAAATCAAAATTTGAGAGTAAAATAGCAGGGGCAAAGGGCTCTGCAGAACACATCCTTGAGGATGCAAAACGTGAAGCGGAAGCTCTTAAGAAAGAAGCCTTGTTGGAAGCAAAAGATGAAATTCATAAAGTTCGTTCTGATTCTGATCGGGAATCCCGTGAAAGAAGGAACGAATTACAAAAACAAGAAAATCGGTTATTGCAAAGAGAAGAGAATCTGGACCGAAAGGATGAAACGTTAGACAAACGTGAAAGCCTTTTGGAGAAAAAAGAAGATTCTCTAAACCAAAGACAACAGCATATTGAAGAGATGGAAAGCAAAGTGGAAGAGACGGTTCGTAAGCAGCAAAATGAGCTTGAACGTGTTTCCGGTTTAACTCGAGAAGAAGCTAAAGCAATCATTATAGACCGAATGGAAAACGAACTGGCTCACGATGTAGCGCTTATGATTAAAGAAAGTGATACCCGTGCCAAAGAAGAAGCTGATAAAAAAGCAAAAGAAGTTCTTTCTCTTGCCATTCAGCGTTGTGCGGCTGATCATGTTGCAGAAACCACCGTTTCTGTAGTGAATCTTCCAAACGATGAAATGAAAGGACGGATAATCGGACGTGAAGGACGAAATATCCGGACGTTAGAAACGCTAACAGGTATTGACCTTATTATTGATGATACTCCTGAAGCTGTCATTTTATCTGGATTTGATCCAATTAGACGGGAAACGGCACGCTTGGCTCTTGAAAAACTTGTTCAGGACGGACGGATCCATCCGGCTCGAATTGAAGAAATGGTTGACAAGGCAAGACGTGAGGTGGATGAACATATTCGTGAAATTGGTGAACAAACAACTTTTGAAGTTGGAGTTCACGGTCTCCATCCAGATCTTATCAAAATACTAGGACGTTTGAAGTTCCGTACAAGTTATGGGCAAAACGTACTTAAGCATTCAATTGAAGTGGCCCAGCTTTCAGGTTTACTGGCCGCAGAGCTTGGTGAGGATGAAGTTCTTGCCCGCCGTGCAGGTTTATTGCATGATATTGGGAAAGCGATTGATCATGAAGTGGAAGGCAGTCACGTTGAAATTGGCGTTGAATTAGCAACCAAATATAAAGAGCATCCAACTGTCATTAACAGCATCGCTTCCCATCATGGTGATACTGAACCAACTTCCATCATTTCAGTGCTTGTGGCTGCCGCTGATGCATTATCAGCTGCAAGACCGGGTGCTAGAAGTGAAACGCTTGAAAATTACATTAGAAGACTTGAAAAACTTGAGGAGATTTCCGAATCCTATGATGGAGTGGAAAAATCATTTGCGATTCAAGCCGGACGAGAAGTACGGATTCTAGTGAAACCAGAGCAAATCGATGACCTTTCGGCCCATCGACTCGCTCGTGATATCCGAAAAAGGATTGAAGAAGAGCTCGATTACCCAGGTCATATAAAAGTCACGGTCATCCGTGAAACAAGAGCAGTCGAATACGCCAAATAAATTGATAATGAAAGACGAAGTGGTGCAAACCACTTCGTTTTTTCTTTTTCTAATATTAATCGATAAGCATGATTCCTATAATGACACCATGTTATGTTACAATACATACTTGAATAATCCATATCATAATAAATGTGAATCTAGAAAGGGTTTTACAATGAAATTGCTATTTATTGGGGATGTCGTAGGATCTCCTGGTCGTGATATGATCCAAGAATACCTTCCTAAGTTAAAAGAAAAGTATCGTCCGCATATCACGGTCATCAACGGGGAAAATGCTGCAAGTGGCCGGGGAATTACAGAAAAGATTTACCGCAGTTTTTTAGAGTGGGGAGCGCAGGCAGTGACCATGGGAAACCATACATGGGATAATCGCGATATTTTCAATTTTATTGATGACGCGAAATATCTCGTCCGGCCAGCGAACTTTCCGGACGGAGCACCTGGCGATGGAATGAAATTTTTAAAATTGAATCAACAGGAAATAGCGGTCATCAATTTGCAGGCTAGAACGTTCATGCCGGATTTGGATTGTCCGTTCAAAAAGGCGGAAGAACTAGTCGCGGAGGCTCAAAAAAGGACCCCAATCATCTTTGTTGATTTTCACGGAGAGGCTACAAGTGAAAAGCAAGCTATGGGGTGGTTCCTGGATGGGAAGGTTACAGCCGTTGTTGGTACACACACACACGTCCAGACAGCCGATAACCGTATTTTACCTGCTGGCACCGCTTACATATCAGATGTAGGCATGACAGGACCGTATGATGGCATCCTTGGTATGGAAAGAGAGGCAGTAATCCATCGGTTCCTAACTAGCCTTCCTGTTCGTTTCGAAGTGCCTAAGGAGGGGCGGACGCTATTAAGTGGGGTTCTCCTTGAAATTGATGATAAAACTGGCAAAGCTAAAAAAATTGAAAGAATACTGATTAACGAAGATCACCCCTTTGATAATTGATTTGAATGGATGGACAGTCAAAATGACTTTCCATCCATTTTCTTTATTCTTTAATAAATGGTGGACAATCCAGGTTTTCTTTGTCATACAAGTTTTACTTGATGAATATAGTAGCAGTGGAAAGTGTTATAACTATTGAGCCAAAGATTATAATCGGCAGGGAAAACAAGGAGGACTAGGAATGGAAATATTAAAGGTTTCAGCAAAATCTAATCCTAATTCTGTAGCAGGCGCACTAGCGGGAGTGCTCAGAGAAAGAGGAGCAGCCGAAATTCAGGCAATCGGTGYAGGTGCGTTAAATCAAGCCGTCAAGGCAGTAGCAATCGCAAGAGGGTTTGTCGCACCTAGTGGAGTTGACTTGATTTGTATTCCTGCCTTTACAGATATACTTATTGATGGCGAAGAACGAACTGCTATAAAGCTAATCATTGAACCAAGATAATTTTATGGGTGGGTGTCCTGTTTGTCGGATGGCGAGCAGGCTCTTTTTTGTCCTGAAATTCAAATGACGAAAAATCGAGATCGCTTTATAATGGAATAATTGATCTCTAAATAGAAAGGGCAGGAAGGGGGATTACATTGGCGATTTTTGATGCACATTGTGATGTGTTGATGAAGATGTTCAAAGATCCGGATATTTCTTTTTTAGATAGTGATAAATTACATATAACAAAGCGGGGGTTATTGGATGAAGGAGGAAAAGTCCAATGTTTTGCGATTTATATTCCAGAGAATGTCCACCCGGATATGAGATTTCAAGCGGCTTTGGCAATGGTGGATATTTTTCATGAAAAGATTTTATCAGAGCCGGAAATGAAATTTATAAAGACCAAAGCAGACATCGATTCTCTAAAAGAAAAGGAAATCGGTGCGATGCTAACCTTAGAGGGATGCGATTGCATTGGAAATGATTTATTGAAACTGAAAACACTAATTCATCTTGGAGTGTCCTCTGTTGGTTTAACTTGGAATTACGCTAACTTGGTAGCAGATGGGGCATTAGAATCAAGAGGGGGCGGATTGACAGGGTTTGGAACGGAGGTGGTCGCGCTTTTGAATGAGAAATCAATTTGGTGTGATTTATCCCATCTATCTGAAGCTGGATTTTGGGACACTTTAAAGAAGGCGAAATTCCCAATTGCCTCCCATTCGAATGCCTATCAGCTTTGTTCGAATCCGCGAAATTTAAAAGACGGCCAGATAAAAGCACTTTTGCAAAAAAATGGAGTGATAGGGGTAACCTTTGTCCCTCAATTCCTATCTAATGGTGAATCGGCTTCGATAAAGGATATCTTGAAACATATAGAACATATATGCAGTTTGGGCGGGGAAAGACAAATTGGATTAGGGTCTGACTTCGATGGAATCGATCATATGGTAGAAAATTTAATGTCATATAAGGATTATCATAATTTTATCAATGAACTCAACATGCTTTATTCAAGTGAGTTCGTAAAAGGTCTCCTTTTTGGTAATTTCACTCGTAATTTTCCGCTTAAACAGGAATTATCTTAAGTGATTTTCAATTCTTACTATATAGATATGAATAAATATTCTGAAAATATAAAAAACAAAAGCAAAAAGGTTGCAATTTAATGATTTAACCGATAGAATTGAAAGCGTTTAGTACACCTTTCCTAAATTAGAACGATTAATTATACATAGTCGAATGTTCTGAAGGGAGGGGCGGTTAAATGCATTTATATACGAACGTCCTAAAGGAGTGTAAGACATGATCAATCAACTTTCATGGAAAGTTGGCGGACAACAAGGTGAAGGTATTGAAAGTACAGGAGAAATATTCTGTATTGCCCTCAATCGCTTAGGTTATTACTTGTATGGCTACCGTCATTTCTCATCCCGAATCAAGGGTGGACACACGAATAACAAAATTCGTGTAAGTACTACGGAAACTCGTGCTATCTCTGATGATTTAGACATCTTAGTTGCTTTTGACCAAGAAACAATTGACGTCAATTATAAAGAATTACATGAGGGTGGCATCATAATCGCAGATGCAAAATTCAAACCTGTCTGCCCAGAAGATACAAAGGCAGAATTATATATTGTTCCATTTACGGAAATAGCAGCCGAATTAGGAACATCTTTAATGAAAAATATGGTCGCTATCGGTGCGACATGTGCTGTTCTAGGAATGGAAATTTCCGTATTCAACGATGTGGTGGATGAAATATTCGGCCGCAAAGGTGAAGAAATCGTAAAGAAGAATATGGAAGCCATTACTGCTGGCTATAAGGCAATGGAAGTGATGCTTGGAGAAAAACTGGGCGCAATGGAGCTTGAAAAAGCAGACGGCCAAAAACGATTGTTCATGATCGGGAACGATGCTATCGCTCTAGGTGCAGTTGCAGGCGGTTGCCGCTTCATGGCCGCTTATCCAATTACTCCAGCCTCGGAAATTATGGAATACCTGATTAAAAAACTTCCTCAATTGGGTGGGACGGTCATACAGACTGAAGATGAAATCGCAGCGGCTACAATGGCGATTGGTGCAAACTATGGTGGTGTACGTGCCATCACTGCTTCAGCTGGACCTGGACTTTCCTTGAAGATGGAAGCGATTGGTTTAGCGGGCATTACCGAGACGCCAATTGTCATTGTCGATACTCAGCGTGGCGGTCCATCTACGGGACTTCCTACAAAACAGGAGCAATCCGATTTAATGGCCATGATTTATGGTACTCATGGTGAAATCCCTAAAATCGTAATGGCTCCAAGTACAGTCGAAGAAGCTTTTTATGATACGGCAGAAGCATTCAATCTTGCAGAGGAATATCAATGTCCAGTTATCGTTTTATCCGATTTACAGCTATCACTAGGTAAACAAACGGTTCAGCCGCTTGATTACAGCAGAGTGGAGATAAGACGCGGTAAATTGGTGGACTTTGAAATTGAAGAGGCTGAAAACAAATCTTACTTCAAGCGTTATAAAGTAACGGAAGACGGGGTCTCACCACGTGTAGTGCCTGGTATGAAAAATGGAATTCACCATGTTACCGGTGTTGAACATGACGAAACGGGCAGACCTTCTGAGACGGCTTTGAATCGTAAAGTGCAAATGGATAAACGGATGCGTAAGCTGAATAACTTAACTAACACATTCCAAACACCAGTATACAAAAACACACCGCATGAAGAAGCGGATTTATTAATTCTTGGTTTTAACTCTACACGCGGAACCATTGATGAAGCGATCGGCCGGTTAGAAACGGATGGAATGAAAGTGAATCATGCGCAAATCCGTTTGATTCATCCTTTCCCGGCTGATGAAGTCCTATCGTTGGTGCAAAGTGCTAAGAAAGTAGTAGTTATTGAAAATAATGCGACTGGACAATTGGCTAATATTATCAAGATGAATGTCGGACATGTTAATAAAATTAAAAGCATCCTAAAATATGATGGCAACCCATTCCTCCCGCATGAAATTCACACACAATGCAAGGAGATGTTCGAATATGGCAACGTTTAAAGAGTTTCGTAATGATGTAAAACCTAACTGGTGTCCTGGCTGCGGAGATTTCTCCGTTCAGGCTGCCATGCAGCGTGCGGCTGCCAATGTAGGATTGGAGCCGGAGAATCTGGCTGTTGTTTCCGGTATCGGCTGTTCAGGACGTATATCCGGTTACATCAAGTCATACGGTTTCCACGGAATCCATGGCCGCTCTCTGCCAATTGCCCAAGGGGTGAAAATGGCCAACCGTGAATTGACCGTTATAGCTTCAGGCGGTGACGGAGATGGTTTTGCAATCGGGATGGGACACACTATTCATGCGATCCGTCGTAATATAGACATTACCTATATTGTCATGGATAACCAAATTTATGGTTTGACAAAAGGCCAGACCTCACCTAGATCTGCTGCTGGATTTAAAACGAAATCCACTCCAGAAGGATCAATAGAACAGGCTGTTTCACCTATGGAATTAGCTTTGTCAGCTGGCGCTACGTTTGTCGCCCAAAGCTTTTCCACTGACTTGAAAGACCTGACAGCGATCATTGAAGCAGGGATAAACCATAAAGGGTTTTCCTTTATCAATGTTTTCTCTCCTTGTGTAACATATAATAAGATTAATACGTATGATTGGTTTAAACAAAACTTAACTAAATTGAACACGATTGAAGGCTATGATTCATCAAATAAAGAACAGGCCATGCAGACTTTGATGAAACATGACAGCCTTGTGACAGGTATTATCTATCAAGACTCTTCACGTCCTTCGTACCAGGAATTAGTGCCAGGGTATGCTGAAAAAGCGTTAAATAAATCCGATTTGACACTGGATCAAGCACACTTTGATAAGCTTGTTGCTGAATTTATGTAAAAGTGAAAAGGTTCGCCCCTTAAGACGGGGTGAACCTTTTTTGCGGTTAATTATTAGGCTTTTCAGTAGATAGGCCACATGCTAGAAGACTTACGACTGGCTTAGCTTAACAACCGTTGTTGCATTTGCCGAAGTTACGGTTAAAAACCGCAACCTCCACCGCAACCTCCACCGAAGCCGCCACCGAAGCCGCCGCCGAAACCGAAGAAACAGCAACGATTCCTTCTTCTACAACAACAGTTGTTGTTGTTATGATGATGGTGGTGATGGTGTTGATCTCTGTCGCGGTCCCGATCCCGATCGCGGTCACGGTCATGATCGCGGTCACGATCTCTGTCGCGCCTATTACAACCTCTCACAGCACGACAAAAATCGTCTGCGATTCTATCGTTATTATTGTTGTTACCATGATGATCATGATTATGGTTTCCAGAACATGACATATAAGTCACTCCTTCAATTATTTTTGTTGTACAAGATATCTTATTCGAGAGCGGACGAGATGCTATAGAAACATGACCCATTTAACAAAAATGTACGAATGCCCCAAAATCAACTTTATTTTTGTACAAAAGACCGATACAAAAGCGATTAGGTATTTTTTTAATTAGTTTTTCATATCTTTACATATTAAGGCAGGTGAAAAGAGCAGCCCTATTTCAGGGGGAGTGTATATGCTGAGAGGGAAAATGAAAGCAGTCGTCAAACATCACCGAGGATATGGGGCACAATTACAAGTTGTCGATATTCCGGATATTCGTGAGGACGAGGTCTTGATTCGAGTAAAGATGACCTCTATATGTGGAACGGATATTCATATCTTCACCTGGGATAAATGGTCGCAGGGAAGAGTGAATCCACCATACGTTTTTGGACACGAATTTGCTGGGGAAGTAATGGAGATAGGAGAAAATGTGAGCAATGATTCAGTTGGTGATTGTGTATCTGCCGAAACACATATAGTTTGCGGTACATGCAGGCAATGCTTAACCGGCCAATTCCATATTTGTAAAAAAACAAATATTATCGGACTCGATAAACAGGGATGCTTTGCAGAGTATATAGCTCTGCCGGCCAAGAATCTATGGAAAAATCCAATTGGTATGCCACTCGATATAGCTACCATCCAAGAACCGATGGGAAATGCAGTACATTCAGTGCTTGCTGGTGAGGTCCTGGGTAAAACGGTGGCCATAATCGGCTGTGGTCCAATTGGGCTTATGGCAGTTGCTGTAGCAAAGGCTGCAGGTGCCGATAAAGTGATCGCTCTTGATATTAATGATTATCGGCTTCAGCTTGCCAAAAAGATGGGGGCTACAGACCTCATACATTCAATTAAACAAAATCCACTGGAAATCACGAAAGGCCTCACAAATTCGGATGGGGTGGATGTGGTTTGCGAAATGAGCGGTAATCCTAAAGCTATTGAACAAGGGTTTAAGATGGTGACGAATGGTGGAAGGATATCAATTCTAAGTCTGCCATCTCAGCCGGTCACGCTTAATATAACGGATGATATTGTATTCAAGGGTCTTACTGTCCAAGGGATAACCGGAAGGAAAATGTTTTCAACCTGGCAACAGGTTTCAAGTTTGCTTGGGAGTGGCAATGTTGATGTAAAACCAATGATTACACACCGATTTTCACTAAGCGATTTTGAGAAGGGTTTTGAACTGATGATCAAAGGTCAGTGTGGCAAGGTGCTCCTAACCCCTTAAAGAGTGAGAAGGTTCACGAGTAAAACAACCAAATAAACGAGTAAAGCGGTCAAACTCAGCGATTAAAAAGCACAATTTCACGAGTAAAATGCCCAAACTCACGAGTAAAGCGCCCAAACTCACGAGTAAAATGCCCAAACTCACGAGTAAAATGCCCAAACTCACGAGTAAAATGCTCAATTTCACGAATAAAGCGCCCAAACTCACGATTAAAGCTCAAACCCACGAGTAAAGCGCATGGTCTGCATTTTTAAAATAGCTGTGAAGGAATAGTATCATCCTATCATTTAATAAGAAGAGGCTAATATCGTCATATTGAATATGCGAATCAAGCCTCTTCTTTCTTGTTCTTATTTTCCACGTTTGTGAAAAATTTCTTACAATTGAAGAAGGCACGACAGAATGATTGTTTCTTGCTGTTAAAAGCTTTATACTAAGTTAATGTGGATATATCACAATTAAAAGCTAATATTTACTGGAAATTCTTAAAAAGAAACCGTATAAAACCATTAGAAGATAGGTCTTGAAATAGTTGGTGAAGAAATAAACTAACTATTTTGAAAGGAGATTAACTATGAACGAGAAACAACGATTAGAATCACAACAAGTACAGGCTGAAAATTCAGCGGACAAAAAATCCGATAAGGACTTCAGTAAGTACTTTCAAGCCGTTTATATTCCGCCTTCCCTAAAAGATGCGAAAAAGCGAGGAAAAGAAGAAGTAGAATACCATGATGACTTTGCAATTCCTGAAGGTTTCCGTGGAATGGGAGAAGGCAAAAAGTTTTACATTCGTACATATGGCTGTCAAATGAACGAACATGATACAGAAGTCATGGCGGGCATCTTTACGGCACTTGGTTATGAGCCTACAAACACGGTGGATGATGCTAACGTCATATTACTTAACACTTGTGCGATTCGGGAAAACGCAGAGAATAAAGTGTTCGGTGAATTGGGCCATTTGAAATCATTGAAATTGGAAAAGCCGGATCTTTTGCTTGGGGTTTGCGGTTGTATGTCGCAAGAGGAGTCTGTTGTAAAGCGGATTCTAGAGAAGCACCATTTTGTAGATATGATTTTCGGAACGCATAATATCCACCGGCTGCCGCAAATTCTTAATGAAGCTTATCTTTCCAAGGAAATGGTCATTGAGGTTTGGTCCAAAGAAGGTGATGTAATCGAGAACCTTCCGAAAGTGCGTAAAGGCAAAACGAAGGCATGGGTCAATATCATGTATGGCTGCGATAAGTTTTGTACATACTGCATCGTACCTTACACAAGGGGTAAAGAAAGAAGCCGCAGACCTGAAGATATCATACAAGAAGTCCGTCATTTAGCGGCTCAGGGTTACAAGGAAATAACACTGCTTGGACAGAATGTGAATGCATACGGTAAAGACTTTGCGGATATTGAATATCGTTTCGGTGATTTGATGGATGAGATCCGCAAAATCGATATTCCGCGTATTCGTTTTACGACCAGCCATCCCCGTGACTTTGATGATCACTTGATTGAAGTTCTGGCTAAAGGGGGAAATCTCGTTGACCATATCCATCTTCCAGTTCAATCGGGAAGTACGGAAACACTTAAAATCATGGCCCGTAAATATACACGAGAACAATATTTAGAGCTAGTAAAAAAGATTAAGGAAGCAATCCCAAGTGCATCGCTAACAACTGACATCATTGTAGGCTATCCGAATGAAACGGAAGAGCACTTTGAAGAGACGATGTCTTTATACCGTGAAGTTGGTTTCGATGCAGCATATACTTACATCTATTCACCACGTGAGGGAACACCGGCTGCGAAAATGCAGGATAATGTACCGATGGAAGTGAAAAAGGAACGCCTGCAACGTTTGAATGCCCTTGTCAATGAAACGTGTGCATTGAAAATGAAAGAGTATGATGGGCAGATTGTTGAAGTGCTTGTTGAAGGCGAAAGCAAGAAGAATGCGGAAATATTAGCAGGTTATACAACGAAAAATAAGCTCGTGAACTTCAAAGGACCAAAATCGGCAATTGGCCAAATCGTAAAAGTGAAAATCACTGGAACGAAAACATGGTCATTAAATGGGGATATGGTTGAAGAAGCAACGGCGATTGAGGTGGAGTAATATGACTAAATATACTAAAGATGACATACTGTCAAAAGCGGCAGAGCTTGCTGAAATGATTGCGAGCACGGAAGAAGTCGATTTCTTTAAACGGGCAGAAGCTCACATCAATGAAAACCAAAAAATACGTGAAATGATCGCCAGTATCAAGAGCTTGCAAAAACAGGCGGTAAACTTCCAGCATTACGGAAAAGAAAAAGCATACAACCAAGTTCAGGCTAAAATCGATGCACTGGAAAAACAATTGGATGAACTACCGATCGTCCAAGAATTCAAACAATCCCAAGTTGATGTAAATGATCTTTTGCAAATGGTCTCATCACAAGTATCGAATAAGGTAACGGACCTGATCATTGAATCGACTGAAGGCGACGTCCTTCGCGGTGAGACAGGTTCACAGGTGCAAGCTGGAGGCGGAAGTTGTTCATGAATATTAAAAAGCCCTACTGATTTTGAACTATACCCCGAATAATGGTCACAGTAAAAAAGTCCCTTATTCGGGTAAAGTGTACCCCATTTTTTTGACAGTATAAAAAAATTGGCTAATAGGTGGTCCCGGTATTGTACCGGGGCCATTTTCTATAGTCCCCATTGATAACGAGACTCATTGTATTCTTCAATAACTGGATCAACTTCTTCCTTCACATCCGTTAAATTAGTACATGTTTTATATTCTGCTAAATCTTTAAAGTGGCCAAAAAAACTTTCCATCGGCGCATTATCCCAACAGTTTCCCTTACGGGGATTGCACTCGGATGGAACTCGTGATTCACAGCCTGCCTTAGCTTGTTTAATGTTTCATAAACATATTCATATCTAATGGAGTGGATAAATGATACGTAACTATTTCTTTTATGGCCGAATCTTTTACGCATGATAAATAAGCTGACCCTTTCCATAATAAAGATAGGTAATGTCCTTTAGCAGAATTTCCTCTGGCTCCCTCGGTTTGAATTCACGATTAAGAAGGTTTGACAAGTATGATGCTCCTCCTTGGTTGTCTTAGCTATCTTTCGAGACGGTTTGGCCCTTCTGATTTTTGCGAAGAGATTATATTTTGCCATCAACCGTCTGATTTTCTTATGATTCATGACGGCCGAATGATCATTTTCCATAACCATTTTGATCTGGAGGGTGCCTGCTTTTTCCTTCTTACTGAGGAGTATATTTTTAATTAATTTTATGTCCAAATCATCCTGTTCCTCGCGTAGCTTACGGGTTGGAGCTGCCTTTAACCACTCATTGTAGCCACTTCGACTTACACCAGCTAATTTGCATAGATAGGAAACAGCCTTCTTACTGGTATTGCCTGATCGTTCTTTCAATCAGATAGAACTTCTCAGCTGCAGTGAAAATGATTTCTTTTTAAACGCCCGCCTTTCTAACTCTTCCAGCTTTTTTAGGAAGTCATTTTCCGTTTCAAGGAATTTGATTCTCGCTTCGGCCTTCCTAAGTTGATTCTCTGCAGACTGTGGCTTAGAAGAAGGGCGTCTTTCCTTTTCCGCGGCGTTCAGGAAGCCTTCCTCCACCAAGCCTTTCAAGGTATCACGTCAGCGCTGTAGACAACGCTTAGGTTTTTCCTTACCAATGATTTCGAGATTGAATCCATGTTCTATGAAAATTTGAGAGGGGGATTTCCCCTTTTTTATATTCCTTAATAGCTTTTGTTTTAAATTCAGGATTATAGGAAAATAGAACACTCTGAAGCACTTATGATTTTTGGGTTCTTTTCAAGTTCTTTAACCTGTAAATCAGTATATGTATTCTTACTCGTTGACCCCCTCCGTCCATACTCATTACTCCTATTGGAACATAAATAAACCGGAAAAGGGACGCTTTTTTATGTGTCAGCTATCAGGGCCAAATTTCAATTTAGAAGGGCTTTTTTAATACTTGGAAATCCTTATACAGCGCCCATTCGTGACACATATCCCAAAAGATGCGCATAAAATAACCTAGGTTTAAAACATTACTGCAGTTTTCAAACAATTAAAATTCTACGCACACTAGACTTTTACCACGCATAGGATGAATGGAAACTGTATGAGGAGGGTTCGCTAGCATGTCACAATATAGAGAGATAATTACTAAAGCGGTGGTGGCAAAGGGACGTAAATTCACAAAGTCCTCTCACACCATTTGCCCGGCTCATCATCCTTCTAGCATTCTAGGTTGTTGGATCATCAACCATAAATACGATGCAAAGAAAGTCGGCAAAAAGGTAGAAATTCACGGCAGCTACGAAATCAACGTTTGGTATTCCTATAACCATAATTCAAAGACGGAAGTTGTTACTGAAAAAGTGCAATATACCGACGTGATTTCGCTGAAATACCGTGATCCGGATTGTCATGATGACCATGAAATCGTTGCACAAGCTGTCCAACAGCCGAATTGTTTAGAAGCTTGCATCTCCCCGTGTGGACAAAAAATCATTGTCCATGTGGAAAGGGAATTCTTTGTGGAAGTCGTCGGCGAAACGAAAATTTGTGTCGCTGTTAATCCAGATGGCCGCTGTGAGGATGACTGGGGCTCTGATTTCGATGATGAGGAATTTGAAGATTTAGATCCGGATTTCCTTGATGAATTCGAAGACGAATAGAATATAGAAAGTAACTACCGGATGACATTCCCTTCATCCGGTTTTATTTATTTTGAAGCGGGACAAGTCCTTTATCAAAAAAATAAGATTGAAATGATACTATATACGTGTACATATTTTTGCAGATACTTAACTAGCATTCAACAGTTTAATCCCACAGGGTAATTGATTTACATTCAATTTCGAATACAGGCAATGTTGCTTACCCGTATGTTATAATGAAGGACATAAATGGGTAATAGATTTTAGTTTGGAAAGGTTTTGAAAGAATGGCTGGATATACTCCGATGATACAGCAATATTTAAAAATTAAGGCAGAGTATCAAGATGCCTTTTTATTTTTTCGTTTAGGCGATTTTTATGAAATGTTTTTTGACGATGCACTGAATGCATCACAGGAGCTCGAAATCACATTAACGAGCCGAGAAGGTGGTAGTGAAGATCGAATTCCGATGTGCGGGATTCCATATCACTCGGCTCCTAATTATATTGATATATTGATAGAAAAAGGGTTTAAAGTAGCTATTTGTGAACAGACTGAGGATCCCAAACAAGCCAAAGGTGTGGTACGCAGGGAAGTTGTCCAGCTGATTACTCCGGGAACGAAAATGGACAGTAAGGGCCTTAGAGAAAAGGAAAATAATTATATTGCCACCATCACTTATTTTACGGATGGTCAGTTTGGCTTTGGATACAATGATTTATCGACAGGGGAAAATAAGGTCACTTTGATTGAGAGTTTTGAAGAAGTTCTGAATGAATTTGCCATCCTTGGTGCTAGCGAAGTGGTCATCGCTGAAGATTTCAATGAAGAATGGAAAAAAAAGCTGCAAGAACGGGGAGCTGCCGCTCTGTCCCTAGAGAATAATTTGGTTCAAAGCGAGTCATTCGCTGCATTGCTTCAACTGTTAAAAGACCAGAAACTGGCGACAACGACCTCACGTTTATTGAATTATCTATACCGTACCCAAAAACGCAGCCTGGATCATCTACAGCCAGTGCTTGCATATGAAACGTCACAATATATGAAAATTGATTATTATAGCAAACGCAATTTGGAGTTGACTGAAACCATTCGTTCCAAAGGTAAAAAAGGCTCATTATTATGGCTGCTTGATGAAACGAAAACAGCCATGGGCGGAAGGATGCTGAAGCAATGGATTGATAGACCGCTCATTAATAAAAACCAGATCGAGCGGAGGCAAAGCCTTGTTGAAACCCTGAAAAATCAATACTTCGAACGGCAAGACTTACGTGAACGCCTGAAGGAAGTGTATGACTTGGAGAGGCTGGCCGGAAGGGTCGCCTTCGGGAATGTAAACGCTAGGGACTTGATTCAATTGAAGCGTTCATTGCAACAGGTGCCAATCATTCGTGAAATCGTGAATTCAATGGCTTCCGAACATGATATTTCAATTCTTGCCGATAAATTGGATCCTTGTGAAGAAGTGACGGATTTACTTGAAACAGCGCTTGTTGAAAACCCGCCATTGTCCGTCAAGGAAGGGAATATCATTCAGGACGGTTTCCATAAGGAGCTGGATATATACAGGGATGCCAGCAGGAACGGGAAAACGTGGATTGCTCAGCTGGAACGTGAAGAGCGGGAACGTACAGGAATCAGATCATTGAAAATCGGTTATAATCGTGTTTTTGGCTATTATATTGAAGTCACACGAGCCAATTTGCACCTGCTTGAAGAAGGGCGCTATGAAAGGAAGCAAACTTTAACGAATGCCGAACGTTATATCACACCTGAATTAAAAGAAAAGGAAGCTTTGATTTTACAAGCAGAGGAAAAAAGCATCAGTTTGGAATATGACCTATTCCTCAATCTTCGTGAAGAGGTCAAAAGCTATATCCCGCGCTTACAGGATTTGGCGAAAGGCGTCAGTGAATTGGATGTCCTGCAGTGCTTTGCGACGATTAGCGAAGAACGCCATTATGTGAAGCCTGTCTTTTCTGATGATCGAAGAATCGTCCTGAAGGAAGGCCGGCATCCAGTAGTGGAGAAAGTCCTTCAATCACAGGAGTATGTCCCAAATGACTGCTTTATGGATGGAGAACGGGAGCTACTCTTGATCACAGGGCCCAATATGTCGGGTAAAAGCACGTATATGCGCCAGCTTGCACTAACATCGATTCTAGCGCAGATTGGATGCTTCGTTTCCGCAAGTATAGCTGAATTGCCTATTTTTGATAAGGTATTTACTAGGATTGGCGCTGCTGATGATTTGATTTCCGGTCAAAGTACATTCATGGTCGAGATGCTTGAGGCAAGAAATGCCATTATGAATGCGACTGAAAACAGTTTGATATTATTTGATGAGATCGGGCGGGGAACATCAACTTACGATGGGATGGCACTTGCCCAGGCCATCATTGAATATATTCATGAAGAAATTGGGGCAAAGACCCTCTTTTCGACTCATTATCATGAATTGACGGTATTGGCATCGGAACTGCCTAAATTGAAAAATATCCATGTCAGTGCAATTGAGCAAAATGGAAATGTCGTTTTCCTTCATAAAATTAAAGAAGGGCCAGCAGATAAAAGTTATGGAATTCACGTGGCAAAGCTTGCTGATTTACCGAAGCAGTTAATTGATCGGGCCGCTGCTATTTTAGCGAAGTTAGAGAATGAAAATGGACAAGAAAAGGGGATGCATGACCAGCCTGCTGCTGTTGTAAAAGCACCTATCGCCGAAGCAGCTCCTGTAACATCAGTCAATGAGGCACAGCTTTCCTTCTTTGGGGAAGAGGCTCCTAAGGGAAGAGTGAATTCTTCACCTAAGGAAAATAAGGTGCTGGACGACTTAAAATCACTGGATATCCTTGAAATGACGCCGCTTGAGGCGATGAATATTCTTTATAAATTACAAAAGAAACTAAAATGAGAACAAAAGCGAGGCGATAAAAATGGGGAAAATCATACAGCTTGACGAGGCTTTATCTAATAAAATCGCAGCTGGCGAAGTTGTAGAACGCCCTGCCTCAGTCGTTAAGGAACTTGTGGAAAACGCAATAGATGCAAACAGTACCATTATAGAGATTGAATTGGTGGAAGCTGGACTTGGTTCCATTAGGATCGTGGACAATGGCGATGGGATTTTGGCTGATGACATTGAGGCAGCATTTAAACGTCATGCCACAAGTAAAATAAAAGATGAAAATGACCTCTTCCGAATTCGGACACTGGGCTTCCGGGGAGAAGCGATGCCCAGTATTGCTTCAGTTTCCCGTTTCGAATTGAAAAGCAGCACTGGCGAAGGTGTAGGAACGCGCATACTTCTTGAAGGCGGCATGGTTAAAGAACTCGAGGCTTCATCCAGCCGTAAGGGAACGGATATCCTGGTTTCCGACTTGTTTTACAATACTCCTGCAAGGTTGAAATATATGAAAACCATTCATACCGAGCTAGGAAATATTACGGATGTCGCTAACAGGCTCGCACTTTCGCACCCGGATGTTTCTATACGGTTATCCCACAATGAGAAGCGTATCCTGCATACGAATGGTAACGGTGATGTCAGGCAGGTGCTAGCAGCAATCTATGGGACGAATATCGCCAAAAAGATGATTCCGATTCAGGCAAGCTCTTTGGACTTCAAAATATCCGGATATATAGTTATGCCGGAGGTCACCCGGGCTTCAAGGAATTATATATCAACCATGATAAACGGCCGCTTCATAAAAAACTATGCACTCGTGAAAGCGATCTTGGATGGGTACCATACACTTCTCCCAATTGGCCGTTTTCCAATTGCTTTGTTGAATATTGAAATGGATCCGATTCTTGTCGATGTCAATGTCCATCCATCCAAAATGGAGGTAAGGCTCAGTAAGGAACAGGAGCTTTACAGTCTTTTATCAGAAACGATTAAATCTGCGTTTAAAAAGCTATCTCTCATTCCTAGTGGATATACACCTGCACCAAAGCCAGAACAGGTGAAAAGTGAGCAAACTACTCTGGATTTGGACCATGTCGTGGAAAAGGGGAAGCGTATCCTTGAAGAAGCCAAGAAAGAAGCTTCACTCTTGAAGGATACCTTGATCCGGGAAAAGCAGGGACAAAAGAATTATGAGGATCATGTTGAAGAATTCAATCTCGAACCGATAAAGGAATTAATCTACAGCAATGAACAGCAGCAAATGGGAGATGCCTATATACCGGTCTTACCAGAAGATGAAAGAAAACCATATTTCGAATCGGCTGAAAAATATACAACCTACACTGTCGAGCAAGAGGAAGAAATCGAGGAGGATGAGTCGGAGAGTCGAATCCCTCCCATGTACCCAATTGGGCAAATGCATGGAACATATATTTTTGCCCAAAACGAAAAAGGTTTGTATATCATAGACCAACATGCTGCCCAGGAACGGATCAAATACGAATATTTTAAAGAAAAAGTCGGACGAGTCGAAAACGAGCTACAGGATATGCTCGTACCCATCACGCTTGAATTTTCGACTGACCAATGTATCCGGATAAATGAATATCGGGATGAGTTGGAACGAGTCGGCGTCTTTTTAGAGGAGTTTGGCTATAACGCCTATATTGTCAGATCGCATCCTCAATGGTTCCCTAAAGGAATTGAACAGGAAATACTGGAAGAAATGATCGAACAATTGTTATCGATGAAAAAGGTAGACATCAAAAAACTGCGTGAGGAAGCAGCAATCATGATGAGCTGTAAAGCCTCCATTAAGGCAAACCGTCATCTGCGCAATGATGAAATTCAAGCACTTTTGGATGAACTAAGACGGACAACCGATCCCTTCACATGCCCTCATGGAAGACCTATCATCATCTCTTATTCCATTTATGAAATGGAGAAAATGTTCAAGAGGATCATGTAATTAAAAGCAATGGAGAACCCTTATGTAATGGGGTTCTCCATTGCTTTTTTAGTTAAATGACCACAAAATGACCACATTTATGGGTCCATGCTCTTTATTCCTAGAGCTTTTGAAAAGTTTTCTGCAGAGGAGTCCTGTATATTCTGAGTAACATGACTATATTTATCTAATGTGATAGAAACTTTTGAATGTCCTAATCTTTCTGATACCACTTTGGAATTTTCTCCAATCTCCAACATTATAGTTGCATGTGTATGGCGTAAATCATGAAATCGTATCCTCTTCATTCCGGCAAGCTTAATATCATAAAGAAACTGCTTGTGTATCGTATTGGGATTTACTGGCTCTCCACCAAAAGCAGAAACGACAAAGTGATCCTCTATTAACTTCAACCCCACTTTTAGTAGTTGTGCTTGTTTCTTAACTTTGTAAGATTGTAATTCTTCAATCATCTCATTAGTAATAGAAATATTTCTTTTTCCGCTATGTGTTTTAGGGGTTTGTAAAACAAGACCTTGACCTGAAATATAATAAAGGGAGTGCTGCACAAAAATTCTCTTTTTATTAAAGTCTATATCCTTCCATTTTATCCCGAGTAATTCTCCTCGTCTCATTCCTGTATAAATAGCCAAATAATATAAGATGAAAATATGATCCTTTTGATCTCTCATTCTATTAAGGAATGTATTGCATTCTTCAATGGACCAAGTCTCAACATTTTTCTTTTGACGTCTAGGAGCTTTAACATTATTCATAAAATCATTTTTGATATATTTCCAATTGATAGCGGTTTTCGAGGCATTTTTAAGAATCGAGTGGATGTATTGAATGAATTCTTCTGTTAAACCTTCTTTAAGTAATTCATTGTAATAGGTGCTGATCATCTTTGCTGATAGGTCTTTCATTTTAATATGACCAAATTTGGGTATTAATCGTTTTTCAACTGCACTCTTATATCCGCGGAAGGTAGAAGCTTTTACAGAGGGTTCAGCGATGATGTGAAGGTAATCAGTAATGAAATTAATAAACAATATATTTTTTTCATTTACGAAAGTTTCCTTATCGACATCAATTGTCATTTGGTGAGCTGCTAATTCAGCTTCTTTTTTAGATTCAAAACCACGTCTGGTAATTTGTTTTCGTTTGCCAGTTGAAGAATCCCTACCGAGTTCAATAGTAAAGGACCATGTATAGCCTTTTTTGTTTTTGGCCTGTACTTTTCTGAAGTAAGCCAAGACAATCACACCCTTTCATTTTCTTTGCCTGCAGTATTAATACGTATACATTTTTGAATTCTCAGCAACCAAATGAGAAGTGTAAATATGATTTTGATATTGATCAAATCTTTGTGAAGCAAATTTATTTGTGACATTAAACGTATTAGCTAAAAAAAAAATTGCCTGATTACGATGGTTAGGCATTTCCAGCTTTAAAAGCATGAAAGTAGGAATGCAAAAATGGTAAGCAAAATAAATTGCCTGATTTTCCTGTAATTCTAAAAACATCTTAGGCATGTAGATTTGATTTCCAGCGTGTCTGAGAACATGGCATAACTCATGGGCAAAATCCTGCCACTGCTCCTGGGAAGATAACCGATCCTCAATAATGATTTCACCATCATAAAACCTGCTAGACATTTCCTCGAAAGAAACGACAAGTCCTAAACGTGCTGCAATATCTAAAAAATCTAGTTGGTGAGCATGGTATATATCGATGCTATAATAAAAATTTTTAATCCAATCTTCTAGTAGAGAAGAGCGATAGTTCATGATAAACCCCTCCTAAAAAAAGAGAATATTTGTTCGTTTTTAATTTATAAGAAAAGCCCAAATGGGCTATCCTTACTTGAAATCTTCAAACTTATTAAGCTTTTTATTTGCTGATATAAAACCGAATCCAGAAAGTAGTGCTGTTAGTGAAGCGATTGCAGCCGCGACTCCGATATCACCAAACATCATCATTGACAGTAATAAACCGATAACGCCCAATATTATTAATACTAGAGCTATAATTTTCAAGTCTACACGCCCCTACTAGTATTAATATTTATTATTCGAAAGAATATTCAACTTGTTGTTCTGGAGTAATATCCTCGTAGGATGTGCTATCTGTGGTGTAACCAAATATGAGTTTTACTTTATTGATATCCCCATTTTTTAGAATTAGTCCATCAGTATATTCCTTTTTGACCTTTCCTAAAAACTCAGAGTCTAATTCGGAATCATCTGTTATGAAGTCTTTCATTTGTGCATCAATTTGTTCGCCTTTATCAGTAACAACATTCATAAGATCGTACCATTCAATATTTTTCTCTTCTTTATTTTCAGCTTCATAAGCTATTTGTAAATAAGTAACCTCATCGCCAATAGTATCTGTGTCAGCAGCCAATTTTAGACCTTCTTTATAATCTTCAGTCATATTCGAGAGTTTTAAAAGTTTAATATTCTTAACTTTAACAGTTAAGGGAGCAATATCTAATGTTTCGTTCACTTCTTTTATTTTTATTAATTCAGCTGTTACCTCAGGAGATTCTGCCTTTTGTCCTACTACGTCTAAGATAGTATTGCCAGCTTCGTCTTTTTCTGGTTTTGGTATTTCATTTTTCACTTCTTTTTGTTCAGCACTCTTTGGCTCTTCTTTGGCTTTCTCCTCAGAAACTGAGGTTGTTTCGTCGCTCCCTCCACAACCTGACAATATAAGACCTGTTGATAGTATTAATCCTCCAAATGTAAATCTTTTCACTTAAATAACCTCCTATAATTTATATTTATATTAAAAATTTAATACCCAATAGGCAAAAGGATTTGGGTAAAATCGACTATGTTGATTCCATAGAAAGCCCTTTAAAAAGGCTAGCTATTACTTACTCTTATCTCTCTCTTTAATGAACTCCCAAAAGCGAATTAATTCTTCAATTTTTTCTTCTGGAGCGTTTTGTAAATCCTTGAAGAATATTTGTGTTTTAGGATTAAGAAATTCTTGCCACATTTCATCTGGAGATATGTTTTTCTCGTTCCCTGTAATTAAATAATCAAGAGTGACATCAAAAAAGTCAGCAATTTTTTTCAAAGTGTCATAATCAGGTTGTCTTTTATTAATTTCGTAATGAGCATAGGTTCCTCTTGTTAAACCGAGAATTTTAGAAAGTTCTTCTTGAGACAGTCCTTGTTTTGACCTTAGTTTTTTAAGTCTAGCTCCCAACATTATAAGGCCTCATTTCTTTACTAATTACCTTAATTATACTGTAGCAGAATGCTACATGAAATAATTGTAGCAAAATGTTACAAAAATTATTGACTGTGTCAAATCGCTACTGTATATTAAAATAAAGTAGCATAACGCTACAATAAAGGGGGGGAAAACGTGAAATCAAGACAATGGCTCCTTGATAAAAGAACTAAAGCAAATTTAACTCAAGAAGAGGTTGCCACTCAAGCAGACATTAAACGACCCTATTATACGCAAATCGAGTCAGGGGTTAGAAGTCCCAGTGTAAAAGTCGCTAAAGAAATAGCCGAAATCATTGGGTTTGATTGGACGCTTTTTTTTGAGAAAAATTGTAGCGATTTGAAACAAACAAATACAGCTTAAGGAGGTAATTCCAATGATTCAAGTAAATCTTGATTTTGCTGATGAAAACTTTCGAGAAGTGCTTCGACAAGAAATAAAAAATGCCATGATCGATGTAGTCCAGCAAAATCAATTACCGCCAATGCTCACAAGAAAACAGTTGATGCAACTTTTCAACATCGGTGAAACAAAAACATCTGAATTATTAAACCGTCCAGACTTTCCGGTTTTCAGAGAAGCTGGTGTATTAATTCCAACACATTTACTGTTCAAGTGGATTGAGCGAAACACACGCTGGGTTGATGAAAACACAGGCTATTTCAATAAGGAGGTCGTTTAGTGACACAACTAAATCATGGCGAAAAGTGCCGCCTTGAAAAAGGTGTAGCACGTCGAGTCTATGAATTCACAGATGACAAGAAAGGAGCTGCCAGGCTTTTTAAGGAATTATATCGGGAAATCAAAGATATATTCGGCGTGCCTACTTACAAAGATGTTAAGAGCAGGGACCTTCAGTCTGTCATACAGCTCATTGAAAACTGGTCACCTTCATCTTAACAAGTATCACCAAGACGGAGTATTCCGATTCGGCATATAAAGGTGGTGAAAATAATGAAATTCGGATCTGTTCTGCAAGCATGTAGGGAGCGGGCCGGTCTATCACAAGAAGAGTTAGCCCATCAACTGAACCGTACACAGTCTTGTGTTTCAAAATTTGAGAAAGACCGAAAAGTTCCCGACATAGGGACGTTCATGCAATGGGTTCAGGTAACTAATGCACCTGAAGTGGCAGTAGCTTACCTTTATGGTATGGATGGTATAAATATGATTCATCAGCTATTACCGATGATCGGAGGATTAATTATAGGAACAACTATTTTATGAAAAATAGATTGGGGGTAATAAAGTGAAGATCATCGCAGGGGAATGGTTGAAATTGTCTCTAATGCAGAAGCACTATCTATTAAAAAACAACATAAAAAAAGAGCAGTGAGCTACCGACTCAACTACTCAATATTTCGATAGTTCTATTTTAACAGATTATTAATGGAGCGGCAAACATTCGTTCCTTAAGTAGGTTTTAAAAAATCGATTTTTACCAACAATTTTTGAAAAAGGAGGCGAGGTGATAATGGCCAGACCAAAAAAAGAAGGTTTAGACTATTTCCCATTGGATGTTGATATGGATCAAGACGATAAAATTGCTTTGATTGAAGCGAAACATGGTGTAACAGGATTTGGAATTACGCTGAAACTCCTCATGAAAATCTATAAAGAGGGGTACTTTTATCGATGGACAGAACGAGAGCAATTACTCTTTTCAAGCCGAATAAATGTAAACATAAATACAGTTCAAGAGATAGTTATTGATTGCCTTAACTGGGGGCTATTTGACCAAGAAACATTTGATAAATATGAGATTTTAACGTCAAAGGGCATTCAAACTCGTTATATAGAGGCAATTGTCCGGAGAAAGTCTGTTACTCTTCACGAAGAATTTTTGCTGGTAGATTATCGAGAACATATCGGCTCTAGTAAAATTTCAATTTCTCTAGTTAATGCAGACAATAAAGAAGTTAATGTAAACATTAATTATAAAACAAACAAAGTAAATGGTGACATTAATCCCCAAAGTAAAGTAAAGGAAAGTAAAGTAAAGGAAAGTAAAGTAAAGGAAAGGAATAAAAACAATATACTCGAACAAATTGAAAATTTGCGTCTCAGGTATTCCAAAAATCAATTAAAGATTATTGATGATTACCTAGAAATGATTCGGCATACAAGGGTGAGTGCTAAGATATCTCCTTCTGTGATTTTAGGGATGTATCAAGACTGGGACAAGCGTCCAACGATTTGTGTAGAGTATGGCTTAAAAACCCATACCGAAAATCCCGCTTATCATTCTAAAAAGGAGAATTACACAAGTGGAATCATTCGAAACACGACAGCAGAAGAAGCAGCAGATAAGTTATCTAAACCATTGCTACAAATGAATACGGGTAAACACAAAACACCAAACAATTTTTTAGCCCTGGTAGAAAGGGGAGGTTAACCCATGGAACGTAGGCAAATTGCAGAATTACTAGATTCGATTCAATCAAGTTATCCAGGAAAGTTTGTCGTTCAAGAACCTACTAGATTACTTGATTCTTGGGAACGAGTATTGCAAAAACACGATTATGAAAGGGTTATGAGAAATTTTGATCGTCACCTTGAATCAAGTGTTTTTCCTCCAACGATAGCTGATCTTGTGAAGAAAAGGCCGTTAGACAGGATGGACTCGATTCCTAGCGTGGATGAAACACTAGAATATCTAAGGTTGATAGAAAGTAAATCAGAAATTAGTGAAGAGGCTGCCCACTCTATCGAAGTATCCAAGGCGCAAATCAGAAAAATACTAGGAAGGTCTTAAATATGGAAGAGCAACTTTTATACAATCTTGAAGTTGAAAAATCATATTTGGGGATTTTATTGGCTGAGCCTGGATTAATTAAAGACGGGAAGATAAAGCCTTATCAACTATCACCAGGGAAGAATTTCAATGTTTTATGGACGTTACAAGATTTGGACGAGAAAGGGATTCCCATTGATTTTGTATCAGTAATGGAACGAGTCGGAAGGAAAAACATAGAGAAAATTGGAGGGCCAGATTATTTAGGTGACTTGGCAGCATCAATACCATCTACAGCCAGTTTTACATACTACGAAAAAGTACTTCACGAATACTGGCAAAGGCGAGAAGCTATCACAATCGCAAATCAAATTAAGGAATCGGCCCTTTCCGGAGAGCCTGCAGTTGTTATTCAGACAGGAATCAATAATTTTATGCGGTTAGAAGATAACTCGACTGACGATGATGATGGGTCCATAAAAGATGACTTGGTTGCAGTATACGATGAATTAGAAACACCAAAAGGTGAAATTACCGGTATGCCTATAGGGTTTACAGAATTAGACCGAATGACAGCCGGTTTACAAAAACAAGACCTCATTGTCATTGCCGCCCGGCCATCTGTAGGGAAAACGGCATTTGCATTGAACATAGCAGAGGGAGTAGCTAAACAGAAACAATTCGCTGTCGGGTTCTTCTCCTTGGAAATGGGGAGAAAACAATTATTAAAAAGAATGATTTCGAGCAACGGAAGGATCAATGCTCAACATATTAGAACAAGCAACCTGGTCGATAAAGATTGGGGAAAGCTAACAGGTGCAATGGGAGATGTTAGCAACCTGAATTTAAGAATATTTGATAATCCAGGTATTACTGTTAATCAAATTTGGGCGAAGGTCCGCAAGATGAAACGGGATTTCGAAGGGAAAGACATTCTGGTCATTATTGATTACCTGCAGCTCATTACAGGATCAACCAAACATAAAGGGAATCGGATGCAAGAAATTAGTGAAATCAGTCGGATGCTAAAGCATATGGCAAGGGAATTGGATGTATGTGTTATTGCCTTAAGTCAGCTATCAAGAGCGGTAGAACAAAGGCAAGATAAACGGCCTATGATGTCAGATATACGTGAATCAGGCCAAATTGAACAAGACGCTGACGTGATTGGATTTCTTTATCGGGATGATTATTACGATAAAGAATCTGAGAGCAAAAACATTATTGAAATCATCATCGGCAAACAAAGGAATGGACCCATAGGAACCATATCATTAGCATTCATCAAAGAGTATGGGGTGTTCCTCAATCTGGAGCGCAGACATGACGGTTAGGGAACTTTATCATGAGTCCATCAAACACAAGCATAATTCACTCCGTCTGTTGATTGAATTTCTGGTATATGAAAAAAACACGATCAAATTTACTGACGATATTTCAGTACTCGATTTTTATTTTAAAGTGAATAATAAGCCGAGAATGAATGAGTTGTTGAAGGAATATCAGAGGAGGATTTATGGGTCGGCTATATGATGCTGTCCTAGCAGCATGTAGAGACGTGAGGATTATTTCACAGGGAGGAATCTCAATGAAAGAAGCTGTCGATTTAAAAATGATTGCCGAAGTAAATTTAATGGATAACAAAAAAATGTATTTAGTTAAGGATGGACAATTGATAGAGCACGATCTTCCAAATTACGGCGAGACGGTCATCGTTACGCTAAGTGGAAAAGTGGATAGATTAGAGACTACTGTGAAAAAGAAGGTATAAAAAACAAAGTGGTTGCCAAAAATTATAAAAAAAGGTAATATGGTAGCATACTATAGAGTGTGCGAGGTGCTGTTTAAATATGGAGATTATTGTACCCTTTGATGTTAAAAAGTTTATAAACAAGGAAATTCCAAGAAATGTTAGAAGTCAAATTGTTCCCTTAGTGCAAGCAGCCTACCAATTGGTTGACGAGGCACTTAAAGACGTATCGTTTTTAAAATGGGCATTGGGGAAAAAACATATCGGATACCTAGACAACATCGCAGTGCAATACACCCTCTACGAAGCAGTACTAACTGGTAAGCTCAAAAATCTTCAAGCTTTTATTGAGCCAAATAAAAATAAATCATCATATCATGTTGAAATAAAGACAAATAATACGGTTCTTACAATTAACAGAGCTAATAATAATAGTACTTCTGCGCGAAAAGCCATTTATCGTTCTATTCTTCAGAAGGAAAATCAACTGTTTTGGGATATGAATAATCAGGAATTAAAAGAAGAGCCAGGGTATTTACAACTAACACATAATCACATTGATCGAAGTGTTAAATTTGTTAACTTAGGAGTTCCGGATGGCAGAGGTAAATGGTATAGCGTAATTGACCTCACAAAAGAACTTTACTTATTGGATGAAGGTCAGGAAGGAAATAAAATAACAAAAGAGCAGCTCGTTAAATTTAAGGACTTCGCACAAGGAGTACAAGACAATGGAGGTAAAAACCAATAAAAGAACTTTTATTCCTGAAAAATTAAGGAGTGCAAGAGAGGTAAAAGGGTTAACTATAAGAGAACTTGCAGATGAAATTGGAGTATCTCATCAAGCAATATCAAAATATGAAAATTCTAAAGCATTACCTTCTGCTGAGATATTAATTAAAATTATGAGCATATTAAATGTTCCTTATGAGTATTTTTTTAAAGATTCTAAAGACAAAAATATGAATCAAATTGTATATTTTAGAAGTAAGGCCAATACAACGGCAAAAATGAAACGAATTCATGAAATAAAAATATCTTGGTTAATAGAAATATTCGAGTACCTTGAGGAAATATTAGAATTTCCAAAGTTAAATATACTTTCTTTTTCGAGAGATAAATCATTTTTCTTTGAACCTACTGGATTTGATGAAATAGAAAATATTGCTCAAGAGATCCGAAACTTTTGGAACCTTAATAATGGCCCAATCTCTGATCTAACACACTTATTTGAGAAAAATGGGATAATAGTCAGTTTCATAAAAGACAGTAACTTATCCATAGATGCTTGTTCAAAATGGAGAGAAGAGGATGGTAAATTATTTATTCTCATTGGCAACGAACGAGGCACTAATTCTAGAATCAAATTTACACTAGCCCATGAACTCGGTCATTACATTCTTCATAAGAATGTATTAAAAACCGAATTTAACAAAAAGGATGTATATAAAAGAATGGAAGAAGAGGCAAATAAGTTTGCATCTGCATTTTTATTGCCAAGAGATTCTTTTTCAGAAGAGTTAATGACTAATTCTTTAGATTATTATTTGTTGTTGAAGAAAAGATGGAATGTTTCAGTTCAAGCTATGATTTATAGATCTTATGATTTAAATCTAATTAATGATAACCAATATAGCTATCTTTGGAAACAAATTAATAAAAAGGGATGGCGAACAAAAGAACCGTATGATGAATTATTATATGAAGAGTCACCAGTACTTTTAAAGGAAGCACTTGATCTGATTCTTAAACATAACGTAAAAAGTAAGAATGCAATTTCTTCTGAGCTTGCAATACATCAATATGATATTGAAGCTTTATCCAATTTACCTCATGGTTATTTAAATGAGAGCCAAGACAAAAAAAATATAGTCAGTTTTAAAAAATAGTCTAACGGAAAAACCGAGGGCACTGAGTAAGCTAACGCTTATTTAGTGTCCTTTTTTGTTTCATATTTGAAGGAGTGATAATAAATGAATGCCAAGCAACTTACATTCTTTTCTGATATAAATGAAAAGGAAGTACAGAACGTTATTATTCGTGAGCTTAGACATTATCGTGCTTTGAAGGTACAAATTGAAAATAAAAGAGAACAGACAGAAGCAGGTATTGTGGATCTCTTTCCTTCAGTACGGAAGCAAGACCGATTAAATGAATTAAAAGTAAAACAGATTGAAAGAGCATTAGAGTGTAGTTTAGATTTTATAGAGAATAGAATCATTGAAATGAAGTATTTCACTTCTCATGAGACGAATGATATTTATATCTACATGGAGCTCGGCTTAAAGAAGGGAAAATACTATGAGAAAAAAAGGGCGGCTATATATCGTTTGGCAACAGCACTCGGCATAATCTGAGGGCTGTTTTTTTTTTTTTTTGAAAAAATTTGAACAAAAACCGAACAAATTTCGAACAAACTGGGTACCTTTTTATTTTTCGAATGACTGTAATATTTTCTTATCAGGTAATCTCCTGATGGGAGACGCATCTTTCCCATACCAATGGTGTACTCGAGTGTATCGAATGACTGAGAAGGTTGCCGGCTAATAAGGGGGAACAACTGGAGTCTAGCTGTATTGCGAACGATAGCTACGGGGCTACAAAGTGTGAAATTCCTTTGTAAAGACAGACTGTCATTTTGTACAGCGACCGTTACTGCAATCCCAGCCATTCTCCCAGGTGATTGATAAGAACGGGAATATTTTATTAAGCAATTAGCATAATGAGGTGGTAATTCTAAGGGCATTCCTAGGAGTGCTTTTTCTTTTTTCTCAAAAGAAGATTAGAGTAGGTGAGGAAAGGTGAATATTGTACAACCAATTCGCAATTTGAATACAATCCAAGAAATTAAGGCGATGTTAAAAGAGCGAAACGAGCGAAATTATATTCTGTTTTTATTCGGTATACAAACCGGCTTGAGAATATCCGATATATTAAAACTGAAAGTGAAGGATGTTCAAGGTTGGTCTGTTTTTGTAAAGGAAGGTAAGACAAAGAAAACAAAAGAAGTCAAAATGCCACCAGAACTAAAAAAAGCCATTAAGCGATACGTTCAAGAGAAACATAAAAATGAATTTCTTTTTCAGAGTCGGCAGAGTGACAGAAAAGGTAGAGTAAAACCTATATCAAGAGGTATGGCCTATACTATATTGCAAGAAATAGCAGATGAATTTGATCTTGAACGGATTGGCTGCCATTCGTTGAGAAAAACATATGGATATCATCATTACAATCAGTACAAGGATGTTGCCGTTCTTCAAGAAGCATTAAATCATAGTCATCCGGAGATTACCATGAGGTATATTGGCATCACCCAGGACAAGCAGAATAAATACCAAACAGGGTTAAGAATCTAAAAAATCTTTTTTTGGACAAACAGTTAGACATAAAAACGCTATTGTTTAACTCGTTTTTAAAAGGGGTCTGAAAGCTTCATACAGTAACGTTTTGAAGGTGTTGGCGAGTTATACTCCCTATGTCTTGAAGATAACACAGAGGGGGATATTGGCTAAATTTCAAGCGGGATTCGGCATGAAATAGTAATATTTATTAAATCGAAACAATGACGGTAAGGCAAAAAAGACCAGGATTTCTCCTGGCTACGGTGTGTGTTTTTGGTAGAAATATTATTCTATAGGGGGAATGTTAGGTGGGTCAATTATTCATTCTACCTGAAATCGATAGAGAAAAAACTAGAGATGCAGTTGAATTAGCTTTAAAAAAGACACGATTCTACATTTTCACTATTCCAGAAGAAAGGTTGTCTAAAGTTACAGCTACTTATTCAATACTTCTAAGTTTCCTTCAAAGATACTAAGATGAAGATGTGTACCATTATGAAAATAAATGAAATTGGATACAGCGAAAGAAGGTATTATCGACTAAAAGCGAGAATATTCTACAAGCTGGCATTTATTTTAATGATTGAAGTTTATAAATGAATGCACCCATTATGGGTGTTTTTCTTTGAAACAAGTAATGATAAAACTCAAATATGGAAAAGATAGGAGTTGATAAAGATGTTTTCTGATAGGGATATAAAGGCTTACCTTAGTAAAGAAATAGTTATTCATCCTTATTCTGAAAATAATTTGACGCCACTTGGTTATAATCTCAGTCCCAGTGATTTTGTGTTCTCTTTACAGGACAAAGATTTAATTTTAGAAAAAGACGGGTATTATCACATTAAACCACATGATACAGTATTAATACTTACAAAGGAATCAGTGTGGATTTCAAAAAAAATTGCGGGTACTTTTCATTCAAAGGTGGGAGTCGTTTCTAATGGATTCGGACATATTTCAACCACTTTAGATCCTAATTGGAATGGGCCACTTTTGATTTCTATTAACAACCCTACAAAAATGGAGTTGAAATTACCGGTTGATAAAACATTTATCACCTTAATATTTTACAAATTGCGTACACCATCATCTAAAGATCATGATAATGTTTCTAGTAGAAAAGATATCTTAAAATCAATTTCAGATAAAATACTAGAAAATGATTTATCTGAAAGTCAAAGAAACTTTATAGCTAAGACTAATACCATTTTTAATGATCAAAATATTTCTCAAGAGTTTTCAGAGAAGGTGCGAAGTATTTCAACTGAATCTAAAAAACCAATTAAAAATGCTATAAAACGGAGCAGATTGAAGTTTGGATTGAATGTAATAAAATATTATGGTTTAAGCGTTCTTTGTATTATTCTTATCTTAGCAATTACTCTCAGAATAATTATTCATTTCAAATCAATAAAGATGTTAGGGTTTTTATTGGTACTTGATCAAAGTACAGTTGTTGCACTTATACCAATAGTAATCGGATTACTGTATATTACAAAGCCCATCAAGGAGGAAATTAAGTAATGCAATATCAACTAAAGGTCAGTTTATTAAATGGTGAAGCAAAACTCCCTTATCAAGCTCATCCAGGTGACGCAGGAATGGATTTATTTTCAGTTGAGGAAAAAGTTATTAAACCAACGGAATCAGCACTAATAAAAACCGGTATAAAAATTGAGCTTCCAGTGGGGACTGAAGCACAAGTTAGACCTAGGAGTGGTTTAGCTCTTAAACACTCCATCACTGTTTTAAATAGCCCAGGTACAATCGATGAAGGTTATAGAGGTGAAATAGGTGTAATTTTAATTAATCATGGTAAAGAAGATTTTAAAGTAGAGAAACAAATGAGAATTGCACAAATGGTGATTTCCCCTGTAATTAGTGTGGACATATCGCAAACTGTCGAATTATCCGAAACTGCGAGATCAGAAGGTGGATTTGGTTCCAGTGGAACAAAATAAATAATCTGGCAGACAAAAGGCAGACTTTTGGCAGGAAGACGGCAGAGCATTTGGTTTTAAACGTGTTAAATTTATATCATCGAGGATAAAGAAACGGGGCGGCACTCAAATGGTGTCGTCTTTTTATGGATAAAGAAGGAAAGGCACTCCAAATAGTGTATAATTTTTCTCTATGGGGGTGGTAAGTATGGATAGAAAAACTAGCAAAAATTTATTTTTTATTATAATTGGGCTAATGATTGCCTTTCCAATTGTAATAAATATACTAATGTTTCTACATGTGTTTCCTGTAAAAGGAGATGTAAATACCTGGATCAGTTTATTGGGAACTTTTTGGGGAGCGATTGTTGGCGGAGTTATCTCAGGAGTACTTACTCTTTTAGGGGTGCAATTGACAATAAAGCATAATAATGACTTGAAGAAACGAGAAGAATACCCAGAAAAACTTTTTCGATTAGAAACTCTAATGACTTATTTAGATAAACGTAACAATGACTTTGATAGATTATTAGCTTTAGATTTTGGTGAAAAGAAAAATGTTTTTTTTGAAATCGATGAGAATTATCAACTGATAAAAACCCAAATATACTTTAAATATACTGATCAATTATTGGAAACTATTAATAAAGATATTGTTTATGTTGATTCAAAAGCTTATCGTATGTTTTTTGAAACAAGAAAGAAAGTAAATGATCTATACCAAGAGTTAATGTGGGAATCAGAATATAGTTTATTTAATTTTACAGATGCACTAATTGAAAAAGAAAATAAAAAGGGAAGTGATGTTGTTAATATAAATTGGACAGACTTTTCTTTGGACAGAGAACAAGAAAAAAAATTATCAAGTATTATTAAGAACTTATACAAAAACGAAAGAAAGCTAATTTTCCATCAAAGTGAGATTGTAAGGGACCTAAGTTTTCAATTAGAACAACATTATTTGGAACTTATTGAAGAAATAAATTATTAGCATCCAATTGCTGGATGCCTTTTTTATTGCTCCAACAAAGTAGCTAATGGCCCAACCGAGAGGGAGTCGTGCAAAGGGGAACACCTGATAAGTGTTTATGGCTATGCACCTTTAGCTGTTTTGTTGTGCTAATAATTATACAAACGAATGTTCCGTACTCGGATTGCAGTACGCCAGAGTACTCGAATTGCAGTACGCTAGAGTACTCGAATCGCAGTACTCTGAAATTTTTTCCTTCATTAAAAAGTAAGATTTTTTAATTATTTGAAAACATTTATTTCTTTTGTAGTAAAAAAAACTCATAATTTTTATGTTATATTATCCTATGTATTCAAATTTTAGGAGGTTAACACCAGTGAAAAAAGTCATTCCATTATTATTCTTATGTCTATTGTTAGGTTTTTCCACATCATTTCCGGTATTTGCAAATGAAGATACGACTACGGAAGATGATATCTATAACAACACTACTACAGAAGAAAGCACTCTCCCTGAAGATCTACAAGAAATTGCACCTATTAATGTAAATGAAATTGAGTTTGAAATTAATAAAAATCTATCACCAGATCAAATTAGTGAACGGTTCTTACAAATTAATTCATCTTACAAAATTGAGGAACCTTTTTCTCCGGAAGATTCAGAGTTTGTAAGAGCATATGCAGAATATAATTATGACAAAGAAAGCAATATCGTTGATAACAGTAATGGTATACAGGCTTATTCGATATTTAAGGATTCAGCCAGCAAATCTTTTAGCAAAACCGGCTATAAAAAATTCGGTGTAACTGTTTCATTTACAGGGAAAGTATATTCAACTCTTAATGTAGTAAATCATAGCTACAGAGGAAATATAAAAACTAAAATTACTGCTGGTTCATCGAAAGTAAAAAGTATAAAGCACGTTATAACTAATGTTGCTTATGGGGCTATTGGAACTAGTGGAACAATCGTAGGTATAGTTTCAAATACTTCGATGTCTGATAGTACAACAAGTTCTTCACTGAATACCGATAAAACTAAAAAATACACTGCAGCACTTGTAGTGTATACTAATACTAATGCATATACCGCAATTAAAACAAATGACGGTACATTTAATCTATATGCTTTATAAAGGAGTGATATAAAAATGGGAAACTTTAGTTTACCAGGTTTAATTGGGCTTTTAATTGTAGTTGGTTTAATAGGGTTACTAATATATAGAGCTGTTAAAAAAAAATAAGGCAATATTAAGCTCTAAGCAGAAGAAGATATAGTAAAGCGTAAAGATTATCTGGATAAGAAAAGAGAAGCATCATCCTAGCGATGGTGCTTTTTATTATGGAGAAAGAAGGTGGTTATAGAGAAAGATGACTGAGTACAAGACCGATGTACAGAAGAAGAAGTTCTATCGTACCAGTGAATGGAACAAGCTAAGGCAGCAGGCATTGATAAGAGATAACTTTGAATGTCAATGGTGCAAGAAAGAGGGAAAGGCTACTGTTGATTCAATCAAAGAAAAAGGTAAACGAAAGGATATTGTTCTCAATGTTGACCATAAGTATGGCATAGAAAATTATCCGCAGCTGGCACTAGTATTAAATAATTTGGAAACATTATGCGTTTATCATCACAATGTTAAGGAAGGCAGGGTCTTTGGCCAAACCAAAAAGAAAAGATGGGATGATGAAAGATGGTAACACCCCCCGCCTTGCAAAGAGGCTATTTTTAATTTTACCCGGGGACCGGGGAGGGGGCTCTGCTGTCCAAAAAAAATCAAAAAAACCATTGCTATATTAGGGGGTTAAAACAAGAGGGGGGGTGTTTTTGTGGGTGGAGTTGTAAAAATTTCAGAATTGGAAAACCAATTGATGAACCGAATTGATAGAGACGATTTAATAGAAGTTGATAAGGTAATGAGGTATATAGCGATTGTTAAGCAAATTAGAAAACTTCAAATTGCAATCAACAAAGGCGGCGTAATGGCAACAACTATTAATGCAAATCAGGAATTCACTAAAGCAAATCCTGCTATAAATGAATTAAATAAGCTCACAAAAACATTAATCGCTCTTGAAAAATCTATTAAATTTGAAATGTTTAATGTATCAGTTATACCTAAAGATGATGAGAAGGATAATGACGGACCAGAAGTCAGTGATTTATACTGATACATCAAAAATATGTATATGCTTATATTGAGACGTGGCGAAAGGGTCACGTTGTATTTAACCAAGAGCGAATTGATTTAATAAGACAATTAGAAACCGAAGTTCTTGTTCGTGACGATATATATTTCGATGAAAAGCAAATTGAGCAATGTATAAACTATATTGAGAAATGGTATTTTAAATTAGAACCATTTCAAAAGTTTATTATTGCTTTTATATTCCTTAAATACAAAGAACGTGACAAGTTATTTTATAAAGATATCGTTATTGTTATTGCTCGTGGGAATGGGAAGAATGGATTGATTTCGGGCCTTGCTGATTATTTTATTAGCCCTGGTCATGGTATCGAAGGATATAACGTAGATGTTGTTGCCAATAGTGAAGATCAAGCTGAAACATCTGTAAAAGAAGCTTACAACATGAAGGAAAAGAACAAGAAATTTATGAAGAACTTCTTCTCCTGGACTAAGACGAAGATCACTGGAAAGGCTGCTCTTGCGGAATTCAAGTTCCGGACATCCAATGCCGACACAAAAGATGGCGGCCGACCTGGATGTTTGATTTTTGATGAATGGCATATTTATGAAGATACAAAACTAATAAACACGCTAAGCTCAGGATTAGGTAAAGTAAAGCATAGAAGAAGAATTTATATATCCACCAACGGTCATGTCCGTGGTGGTTTTTTTGATAGATTTATTGAGCAGTGTTTAGAAGTCTTAAGAGGCGGAAGTAGACGTGAAAACCGTTTTGTTTTCATTTGCAAAATGGACAGTAAGGATGAAGTCGAAAGATCAGAATTATGGGAAAAGGCAAATCCTATGTTTAGTCAGCCAAGGAGCCCATATGCTGAAGAACTGTTYGACACAATTATGGATGAATATTTGGATCTTGAAGATGACCCWTCCGGGCTACCTGAATTCATGGCCAAAAGGATGAATCTTCCTCAAGAAGATAATACGGTTAAGGTAGCATCCTGGGAAGATATCCAAGCGACTAATAAGCCTATTCCATATGATCGACTAGAAAATAAAACATGTGTAGGTGCAATTGATTTCTCATTCATAAAAGACTTTACAGCATGCGGTGTTTTATTTAAGGATGGTGAAAATTATWYATGGGAAAGCCATCAGTTTGCAAGACGTGATTTTATCAAAGARGCAAAATTAAAACCTCCAATATTTGAGTGGGAAGAGGAWGGGTTGATTACATTATTGGATGAACCCGTTATTGATATCAGTTATATGGTCAATTACTTTTGTGAAATGAGAGAGAAATACGGGYTAAATACTATTGTTGGAGATACGTTGTTGGAGATACGTT
>NZ_JBFUHM010000038.1:0-47228 GCF_056402395.1 Peribacillus sp. P4_B1 | reverse complement strand
ATGTCAGTTTAACTAAAATAACTGGATCAATACTTGGGCGTCCTACCTCTGAATACATCTCTTTCACCAAGTCATAAATGAATGTGAAGTCAATGGCAGCCTCCATTTTACGAACCAAATGGTTCGGTGACACCAGTTGATCTAACGGAATCATTTCAAGTTGATCTCGCTGAATTGAATCATGTTTAGAAAGCATCCTCATCACCTCAAGTTTTAATACTTCTACTTTAAAACAAAAATGACTCCAGGCAAAAGTGTTTATCTAAAAGGTAAGACAAAGTTGATTGGAGCGGGTGTTCGAGACTCCTGCTTAGAAAAGCGCGTCTAGGGGAGACACCAAAGGCGAAAGCCGAGGAGGCTCCTCGACCGCCCGCGGAAAGCGAGTGCCCTACGTTCCAATCAACTGCCAAATTGTACAACTCATAAAAAATAGACAAACTCGATTTTCATCGAGTTTGTCTACAGTCTGAAAACGCTAAAAGCGTTTGTAATTCTTTTCAAGTGGCTCTAGATAGTGAAAATTTGTTTCTAGAACTTTGCATATAATGGTGGGGAGAAGAGTTCTTTAGATCACCTCGGCAGTTGAAATTGGAAAACCTTTCCGTTAACATGGAATAGAATCATATATTAGGAGGTTGTACATTGGCTTTACAAATCAAAGAAGTTACGAAAAAATTCGGGGATTTCACAGCTGTCAATCAGCTTGATTTAACGATCCCCGAGAAAGAAATGTTCGGTTTTTTAGGTGGGAACGGGGCGGGGAAAACGACAACGTTCCGGATGATACTCGGCCTGCTTGACCCCACTGAAGGCGAAGTGATCTGGGATGGTAAGAAAATCGATTATACGACCAGCTCATTGATTGGCTATCTTCCAGAGGAACGCGGGCTATATCCTAAACTGAAGGTACGCGATCAAATTGTGTATTTGGCTAGATTAAGAGGGATGAACAAACGAGATGCTTTGAAAGAGTTGGAGTATTGGCTAGACCGCTTTATGGTGCCCGAGTACATCGATAAGCGGGTAGAAGAGCTTTCAAAGGGGAATCAGCAAAAAATCCAGCTGATCGCCTCCATGATTCATAAACCTGAATTACTTATCCTTGACGAACCATTCAGCGGGCTGGATCCGGTTAATGTGGAAATACTGAAGAAAGCGGTCATCGACTTAAGGGACAGCGGCACGACGATCGTTTTCTCGAGCCATCGCATGGAGCATGTTGAGGAGATGTGTGAGCATCTTTGCATCATGCATAAAGGTTCCCCGGTTGTGGCTGGAAAATTAAAAGAAATTAAGCGTTCTTTTGGTAAAAAGAATGTTTCAATAAAAGCCGATTTTGATTTATCTTTCCTGGATACTTATTCAGGTGTAACAAAAATTAAGAACACGATGGAGGGGAAAATCCTTCAAGTCACTGGTGAAGATGTAGCTGAGAACATGATTCGTGATCTCGTTCCAAGAGGTTTCGTTCGAAAATTTGAATTGGAAGAACCTTCGCTTACGGATATTTTCATTGAAAAAGTAGGTGCCGTCTATGAATAAATTTTGGATTGTCCTTTCCCATACATATCTATCAAAATTAAAAACGAAATCCTTTATCATTTCTACAATCATTATGATGGCCTTGATTCTTGTCCTTACGAATATTTCGAAACTTATAGATTCATTCGATAGTGATGATCAGGAAAAGGTTGCTGTCATCGATCAGACTGAAGATGGCATATTTGATTCTTATAAAAATGCGGTAGCAGGTGTGAACGAGGGCATTTCGGTAATATCCGCCCAGGATGAAAAAGCAGCGGAGGAAATGGTCAGCAAAGAAGAAATCGTTGGGTATCTGTTGATCAAAAAGGATGAGACCCTCGGCTTCAAGGGAACGTATAAAGCGAATCAAATTTCAGATTCAATGGTAAGTAATGATTTGCTTCTAGCGCTTACCCAATTGAAGGGCCAAATAACAGCGAAGGAATTGAAATTGACAGAGCAGCAAATCGCACAATTGAATACGCCGCCAGCATATGAAACGATTGCGCTTCAGAAAAATGCAAAAACAGAAGAAGACCTCAATCAAGCTCGCGGTCTTGTGTATGTGCTCTTATTCGTCATTTACTTCGGTGTGTTGATGTATGCAACGATGATTGCAATGGAAGTAGCTACTGAAAAGACTTCACGGGTCATGGAAATCCTGATTTCAAGTGTCCCGCCAGTCACGCAGATGTTCGCAAAAATAATGGGGGTAGCTTTGCTTAGTCTTACTCAAATGCTTTTATTTTTTGGCGTGGGTTATTTCTCGATTAAACAAAACTTGACAGGTATGGATGAAGGGTTCTTCTCGTTTTTTGGATTCGGCAACATCAATATCTCAACGATCATTTATGCAATCATCTTCGCTTTGCTTGGTTATCTTCTTTATGCGACTCTTGCTGCATGTCTGGGGTCCGTTGTCAGCAAAATTGAAGATGTCCAGCAAATGATTTCACCGATGACCATGTTAGTTGTCATTGCCTTCATGATTGCGATGTTTGGACTAGGGAATCCGTCAGCCAATTATATTACGATTACATCATTCATTCCATTCTTCACGCCTATGATCATGTTCCTGCGCGTAGGCATGCTTGATGTTCCATTCTGGGAAATCGCCATCAGCATTTCAGTGTTGATCCTAACCATTGTTTTACTTGGTATAATCGGATCAAAAATCTATCGTGGTGGAGTCTTGATGTACGGAAGCTCAAAATCACTGAAAAGCATTAAAAATGCCCTGCAATTATCAAAGAAAAATTAACATGAAATCTGGATCCTTCATTTCCTGTTGGAGGTTTCCAGGTTCGCCGTCATTACGCGTGTGTGCCGCAGTAGTTTCTATAGCAGTTTACACAGTTAATAAAAAAAATTGGGGATTTATGAAAAAGGTGCAAAAAGGAACATAGATATAAGGGAACACACGTAAAATGAATTCCATTTATGGAACCATGATCAGGAGTGAATTATCTTGAGCAATTTTGTAACTTTGACGATAGCTTCAGAAGCGTTTCTCTTGCTATCCTTCATCATCATGTTTTTATCGGCCAGGAATGGGAAAAAGAATGCTCTCTTGGTTATCCTGTTCATCATTGGAGGTGCGCCGCTTCTATATCTAGCCATTGATCATGCGACCAGCGATTACTTGGACGCGAATATCGGATTGGGCCTTGCTTTTATGTTCACCTGGATATATAGCGTAATAGCTTTTATCATTGGCATCATTCTTTTAGTGAAAAAGAAAAGGAATAATGATAATAATATTTCAAAAGAACAGTAATCATCACATTGGAATCATAAATTAAATGAAAATAAAAACGCTGAGGATACATGAGTAGCCTCTAGCGCAGTTTGTAGACAAAAGGGGTTCGGAATGTTTTAATTCCGGACCCCTTTTGAAATCCCCTTTTTAATTTTTCTCAAGATTAAGAGATGGGGCCTCTACGAGCCCACTATATTAAGCCATTCTTGGGCGCCCTATCTCTGAATACATATCTTTCACCAAGTCATATATGAATGAGAAGTCAGTGGCGGCCTCCATTTTTCGAACAAAATGGTTCGCTGGCACCAGTTGATCCAAAGTAATCATTTCAAGTTGATCTCGCTGAAAAGAATGATGTTTCGAAAGCTTCGTCATCACCTCAAGTTTTTATACTCCTATTTTAAAACAAGGCTGTTTTCACATACTTTGTTGCTATTTACCWGGTWGTGAGTTGTKGTTGATTTCCCCTCCAGATGCTCGCTTTCCGCGGGGCGGGCGGTGAGCCTCCTCGGTGTAAACGCCTGTGGGGTCTCACCTGTCCCGCTGCTCCCGCAGGAGTCTCGCACTTCCGCTCCAATCAACCTTAAATAGTTTCGTTTTAAAAACAACAATCTTTACGAAAAGAGCCTAAAACAAAAAAGACTTTAGGCAAAAGCGGTTCTATCTAATTGTTAAAACAAAGTTGATTGGAGCGAGTGTCGAGACTCCTGCTTAGAAAATGGCGTCTAGGGGAGAACCCCCGACCGCCCGCGGAAAGCGAGTGCCCAACGTTCCAATCAACGTTCGAATTTTTACAACCTTCAGCGTTTAGTTTGGGCTAATGTATTAATAAAACATCCTCACTACTCGCATTTCTTAGGCAAAGAGGACCTTGGCTGGTAACTCCCAAAATATGAGTTTCCTAACTAAAGAATAGAAAATGGTAAAAAACGAATAGTAAATAAATAAAGAACGTAAATCTCATTCTTTACATAGGGTAGGAGGGTATGGTATATTAATTTCTAGGAGGGATGGAAAATGGATGAAATAATGAATGGGCATGATTCGATGAACGAAGATGAATGCTGTACGACCTCTTCCCACGGCCGAAAGAGTCATCACTCGGATTCAGTAAAAAAGAATTTAACGACCCGGTTAAATCGCATCGAAGGTCAAATTCGCGGTATAAAGGGTCTTATTGAAAAAGATACGTACTGTGACGATGTGATTACCCAAATAGCTGCTACTCAAAGTGCGATGAATAGTGTGGCCAAGATTTTATTGGAAGGCCATCTTAGGAATTGTGTGGTTGAACGGCTGAATGATGGGGATACGGCGGTTATAGATGAAGTGCTTGTAACGATACAAAAATTAATGAAGAAGTAAAGGAGAAGTGGTTTTAAATGGAAAATGTAACATTGAATGTCAGTGGAATGTCTTGTGGTCATTGTGTGAATGCTGTTGAAGGTAATGTAGGAAAACTTGCAGGTGTTGAAAGCGTAAAAGTGCATTTGGAAGCAGGCAAAGTAGATGTAGCTTTTGATAAAGAAAGAGTATCACTTGAAAAAATAAAAGAAACAATCGATGATCAAGGCTACGATGTCGAGTAGACGAAAAAAGTGCTTCTAAGGCACTTCTTTTTTACAAAAAAATATACCCCATAGCGGTATGGGAAGGCGTGATGATGTGAGYAGCCATATAAAAGAAACAAGTATGCAGATATCAGGCATGACTTGCGCTGCCTGTGCAACCAGGATTGAAAAAGGGTTAAACAGAATGGAAGGCGTGGAAGAAGCCACCGTTAATTTGGCTCTTGAGAAATCAGTCATAAAGTATGATTCAGAAAAATTAAGCAACAAGGACTTTGAAAAGAAAATTCAAGATCTTGGCTATGGTGTAGTGAAAGAGAAAAAGGAATTTATGATTACTGGCATGACCTGTGCAGCCTGTGCTACCCGAATTGAAAAAGGGTTAAATAAGTTGGATGGAGTGAGCCTGGCTAATGTGAATCTGGCGCTTGAAAATGCGACCGTCGAATATGATCCTTCGGAAGCGTCCCCAGTTGATATCATTCAACGAGTGGAGAAGTTGGGGTATGGGGCGATCATCAAGGAAGATAATATGGATTCAGTGGATTTCCGTCAGAAAGAAATTCAAAAACAAAAGAATAAATTCACCTTTTCCGTCATTTTATCTTTTCCATTGTTATGGGCAATGGTTAGCCATTTTAGTTTTACTTCGTTTATCTATATGCCTGATTTCCTCATGAATCCTTGGGTGCAAATGGCATTTGCCACCCCCGTGCAATTCATCATTGGAAAGCAGTTTTATGTTGGTGCTTATAAAGCCTTGAAAAATAAAAGCGCCAATATGGATGTATTGGTCGCAATGGGAACATCCGCTGCCTATTTTTACAGTGTCTATCAGGCGATCATTTCGATTGGATTCCATCACAATACGGCACAACTTTATTTCGAAACAAGTTCGATTCTTATCACCCTCATTCTTTTAGGGAAGCTTTTTGAAGCAAAAGCAAAAGGACGTTCTTCCGAGGCCATCAAAAAATTGATGGGGCTTCAGGCCAAAACGGCATTGGTGTTAAGGAATGGTGAAGAGCGTGACATACCACTTGAAGAGGTCATTGTAGGGGATACGGTTTTGGTGAAGCCGGGTGAAAAGATCCCTGTCGATGGAGTAGTGGTTGAAGGGAACTCGGCAGTCGATGAATCCATGTTAACGGGTGAGAGCATTCCGGTAGATAAAACAATCGGGGATACTGTGATAGGTTCAACATTGAATAAGAATGGTTTTCTCCAAATGAATGCGACGAAGATCGGAAAGGATACAGCTCTTTCTCAAATCATTAAAGTCGTCGAAGATGCTCAAGGGTCCAAAGCTCCGATTCAAAGGCTTGCTGACCAAATTTCCGGTGTCTTCGTTCCTATCGTTGTCGGAATCGCCCTTTTAACTTTTCTTGTTTGGATTATAGGGGTCAGCCCTGGAGAATTCCTACCTGCTTTTGAAGCGATGATTGCAGTGCTAGTCATAGCTTGTCCCTGTGCTTTAGGTCTGGCCACCCCCACATCCATCATGGCAGGATCAGGGCGGGCTGCAGAATTCGGTATTTTATTTAAAGGCGGGGAGCATTTGGAAACCACTCACCATATTGATACGGTCATTTTGGATAAAACGGGAACGGTAACGAATGGTACCCCTGTGTTAACCGATGTCATCATCGAGAATGGAATGGAAGAAGATCAGTTTTTATCTCTTATTGGTGCAGTTGAAAAACAATCCGAACACCCTCTTGCCCAATCCATCGTTCAAGGAATTCAAGCAAGACAGGTATCACTTGCAGAGGTTGGGGAATTCGAAGCGATACCTGGTTATGGGGTGAGAGCTGTAGTGGATCAAAAAGAGCTATTCGTCGGGACGCGAAAATTGATGAAGCAAAATAACGTGGATATAACAAATGCGCTAACAGCGATGGAAGAACTTGAAGTGCAAGGGAAAACCGCGATGCTCGCTAGCATTGAAGGTGAATATGCAGGCCTCATTGCTGTTGCGGATACGATAAAAGATACCTCGGTAACGGCTATAAAAAGGTTAAAAGCAATGAATATCCAGGTCATCATGATAACAGGGGATAATCAAAGGACAGCAAATGCCATCGGCAATCAAGTGGGCATTGACCAAGTGATTGCAGAAGTACTTCCTGAAGGGAAAGCAGAGGAAGTTGAAAAACTGCAGGCCGCCGGTAAAAAAGTGGCAATGGTCGGGGATGGGATAAATGATGCACCAGCACTTGCACTTGCTGATATAGGAATGGCTATCGGAACCGGGACGGACGTAGCCATGGAAGCTGCCGATATCACTTTGATCCGAGGTGATTTGAACAGTATTGCAGATGCAATCCTCATGAGCAGGAAAACGATGCGAAATATCAAACAAAACCTATTCTGGGCATTTGCTTATAACGTAATCGGAATACCAATTGCCGCAATCGGACTGCTTGCCCCGTGGTTAGCGGGTGCTGCCATGGCTTTCAGTTCTGTATCAGTCGTTTTAAATGCACTGCGCCTTCAACGGGTAAAACTATAAAAAATCATATAACCATAAAAAGAAGGCATTGGTAATTATCAATGCCTTTTTCTATCTTAATGACTAATATGATTTGAGAGTATAAAGGAACATCAGGCAGGAGTCGCTGTAAATAACTAAAGTTCATTTTCCAGATGAATGCCGATTGTCCCCTTGCCAAGGATTTATCGGCTTTTTATATGTAATGGCAAATCCAAATCGAGGTTGCCATGCCAAGCTTATTTTAAACAGTAAAATACAAAATCTGTAGGTACGCCACGCTCGCCGTGTTGATGGAGCATCGCTGACACATTACCCCGATGATAGGTTCCATGGTTCACTACATGATGGATGAGGTCGGCAAGTACAAACTCACAAGCCCCCATTTTGGGGTGTTCGGTTACAATGGTCCGTTCCAGATCAGGCTGCGTAGCAAGAAAATCATAATAATCCTTTGCAAGTGCATCATAGCACGATTCTAGTTCATTTATTGAAACTCCAACCACTTCTTCCCGCCGCCGTTCAACTTTCTTAAAAGTATCTTGAATGGTGCTTCCTTTCATTATCTCCAACCATGTGATATCTGTTGCGTAAAGGTGAACCAGGACGTCCTTAATGGATGGAAAGACACTTTTTATCGTGTCGACATAGACTCCGTCAGGTAATTGTTTTAAGTTATGGAAAACTTGCTGATTAGCCCAAACATGGTAATCATACATTTTCGTGGCACGGTTCTTTTCCATTTTTCTCACTCCTTCTATTGTTACTTAACCCATTTCGACAATAATTAAAGAATACCTTTATCAAATCCTGCTAAAAATCTTGATATTAAAGAGGGGAATTTTCCTGAAAAAGTAAAAGGAATGCTGAGTGTTCCTATGCCAAACATTCCTCATAGTTCCCATTTCTAATCCTTCGGTTTTATTCTAAATATGCTCAATGATTAATCCAGTAACTTTCTATTGATAAACACGTATATAATTGTTAAAAAGACAAATATGGCTAGGGTAAGAATTTTACCTTCATAATGATAGTCGATCATGCTGTTTATAATCATTAATAAGCCTAATGGAAGAAAAAAGCCGCTGCCTGTCACTATCCCCAATAAGGATTTATTTTTAATCATTTTTTCATTAACTCCAGCTAACAGCCATGTTTGCTTTTTGATTCCCACTAAATAGGAAATTAATAAAAAAGCTATACCAATGATCAATAAACCATAGTCCATCTCAATACCTCCAATAAGATTTATTCCTATTAATTTATTACGATCTATAATTACAAAAGTTTCCTTTTATTCAAAAAAAATCAATCTCCATCAGAATGACGTAATTCTTGTCTTGAGCGGGGGAAATTAGAAAAAAAACGCACTAAAAAGCGGTAGGTGTTTTCTCTAGTTAGATAACCGTTGTTATAGCTTTATTTTTTCAAAATATACTATTATTAGAAGTGTAGGCCAAGGCATCAGTCTTTCCTATTTTTTATGATAGAAAAAAAGTCAGAATCAAAAGAAGATGAATCCTGGGCACTTTGTGGGTTAAGCGTTTAACGCTAAAACTTTTTTCTAAGCTAATCAAGTCAGTATGCGATGGCTGACCATCCCGGGGAAAAAAATGCCCATGTAGACAACTGTTCCTTTTGCTACTATATGTCCCGAAAATTGGATATGGAGGGAACTCCATGCCCAGCTTAATTTAGATGAACTATATTAAGACAAACCTAGGCTTTTGACCACGTTGACATTTTATAGAAAACATATCCAAATAGTGATTATCAAAATTCATAAATGCATACAAATAGTTCAAGTTCTCAATTAATTAAAAAAAAGTTTCCACAAAGTTTGAAAAAAGAAGAAGTTTTCTCTCACTCGCGACTGGTGGTTATTCTGTTAGTTTAAATAAATGACTTACCCTAAAAAAGGAAGATTTTGAGGCGTTTGTTCAATAATATAAACATTATTTTGATTCAATTAAATTTTTTAGAAGGTATCTGATAATTTGTCCCATGCAAATGCCTCATTATATACATACCATGATAAAAGATGCTATCCTACTATTGCCATTACGGCTGATCCATCAATATTGTGTTGGCCATTGTTAAGGGGGGCTATCCACTATTGATATTTTTGCAGTAGAGACAGAGTAAATGATTAAGGGTTTCTCAAGTGGGAGATGTCACAGAYATGATGAAATAATAAAGGTGATAGGCAACCAATTTGTCAATCAAGGATGAACTGCATAAACAGAGATTAGAAGTATCATTAACCATGCGAACGACTTGAAAATCTGGAAGTTCAAAGAACGTGACTATACAGAAGTTGTGTTACAGATTGAAAAACAAAATCTTTTAAACTCATGAGTGTCTTGATACTGTTTCCGAATTAATTTGTTAGAGAAAATAGAACCGTCATTGATTCCAATCATGGATGGCAAGCGGGGTAGTTTATCCTAAAACTGGCTTGGGCTGATTTTCAGGATTCAAGCGTGTGAAAAATTCTTTCTATTAGAAATTATCGTTAATAATAATAACTCTTATCGAGAGGTGGGAAAAAATGAAAGCAGATGCCGTTTTTGAAGGTGGGGGGGTCAGGGGAATTGCTTTTATTGGAGCGATTCAAGCAATGGAAGAGGAAAAAGTAGAATGGGAAAGACTTGCTGGGACATCAGCAGGAGCAGTAATAGCTGCTCTTTTGGCTAGTGGCTATAAAAGCCATGAAATTAAAGAACGGTATAGTGAAATCAATTACTCAAAGCTTCGAGGCAGGACAATTCTGAATCGAATTCCCATTTGTGGATTCTTTTTGGAACTTATGGTTCATCTGGGGATTTACAAAAACGATTATTTGGAAACATGGGTGGATTCTCTTCTTTCAGAAAAAGGGATTAAGACATTCGCGGATCTTCCAGATGGAAAGTTGAAGATAATTGCTTCTGATGTTTCGAATGGCCAGATGCTTATTTTGCCAGATGATTTGGATCGCTATGGGATGACTCCTGCTGATTTAAAAGTTTCAACTGCCGTAATGATGAGTGCCTCCTTACCATTTTTCTTCCGTCCGGTTATTTGGAAATCAAAAGACCGGAAAAAATCCTACATTTTAGATGGTGGTTTACTTAGTAACTTCCCAATATGGATTTTTGATACAGACAATCCTCGCTTTCCAACGTTCGGATTCCATTTTGTTAAAGATGAAGTTAACATAGATGCAGTTATACCAACGCCAATCCACCTTTTCAAAAATATATTTAAAACGATGCTTCAAGCCCATGATTTACGTTATATGAACAAAGAAACGATTGAACGCACGATTCAAATTCCTACTGGCGGCATCAACGCTACGGATTTTGAACTGAATGAGGATGAAATCGACTTTCTCTATAAATCAGGCTATACTTCTGCAAAAGAATTTTTGTCGAAGTGGGATTTTGAACAATATAAGGTCAAACGCTTGCAAAGAGTCAAAAAAGATTAGGAGAAACAGGGGGAAAGAGGGGACAAGGAGCTGTTACAACGGCTCTTTTTCTTATTGAATGAACGAACCAATCATTTAATTCAAAAGCAATAAGTGGAATTACAATCATAAAAAATTAAGATAATATATTATTTTGATATTGCTTAACAAATATTATAAAAGCATTTAAATGTATGAGGAAATGAGACTTTTAAAAATTATTAGATGACATAATAAATAGTATCTTTTACGACGTCTATGTGAACCAATCAAAGAATTGACCGAACATAAAAAACTACTTCTTTCGAAAAAATTCTTGACTGAGACATATTCCAAGTCTTGAATGAAGTCATAAAATTCCACAGCTTCTAAAAGAGGTAACGATAATTTGGATAATGATTCTTCAGACCCTTTTTTTTATATATATTTATAAAAATAAAATAAATCTAGTTATATTTTCATACTAATGTTAATGTAAAGTGGTAGATAATACCTAAACATGGAAAGGAGAGGATTTTATAAACAGATATAGAAATYGGAATTGTTCCCGCCTCAGCCTTCAGCCTCTACTTAGATCACTCCATAAACAGCATCTTCTATGAGAGAATTTATTTCTTAAATGTAGGAAAAATGTTAAGAAAAAATCTACTAGAAGGGGAATAGAATATTATGAAAAATATATTTGCCTTTTCATTCTGAGATTGAAAATCTATATAATGAAGTTATGAGTATTAATACACTTAACTCAGGGGGTATAACTGCATATGGACCTATATCAGGTGGATCAACAATAACTGAAATAGCTCCTATTTATAGAACCTACAAAAATACCGGTATAAATGAAGCCAAAAATCTAATTTAAACTGACAGATAGTGTATTCGCTAATTGGCTTTTTGTAAAGTTAAATAGCTGGTCCAAAATTAGTCCAACTTACGTGGGTTCTTGGGTATCAAGTTCATATAGCACTGCAGAAAAGAAAAGAAATTATCATGCGACAGTGGTTCATTATGGCAAAAGTAATTACACATCACCTAAATCAGTTCAATATTTCTAATGCAATTACTGGTTTGGGAAATAATAAATCGAGGAAATGGGGAATAAGATGAATTTGAAAATATTATTGAGAATAGGTACCTTTTTATTATTTTCTTTTCTTATGATTTTTGATTATTTCCCTCATCTCGTTCTCAAAGACATTCCTAAAACTGCACTGACAATTGGAATGATCTCATTAGCGGTTGTCTATATTGTCATTAATCGAAAGACTGAAAAAGATTGTGAAAATGCATTAATTAGAGAAGCAGTATTTATTTTTTATATGTTAGTGCTAATAGGATTATTAACGGTAATGGGCGGAAAATCTACTGTAGGAATCTCTTTGAATAATCCTATGTTATGGTTTGTTTTATTATTGACAATCGTTGATATGACCGTAAGATATAGGAAAATGAATGCTTAGAAAACGCTAAACTTATGAAATTGGGGAAATTCCGGACGAAAAAACAGCCAGTTGGCTGCCTATTTACTTCATATTATCTCAGACTAAAGCTTTAGGCACATAACATGTACTTTATTATTTTCTTATAACGAACGAAGGAGCCTTTATAGCTTCTTCGTTTGGTTGATTAAGAGTTCCCTTATTTCATAATAAATTGAATCGTATAATCTTTTCCATTGATACTCTTCAGCAAGAATTTAATTAATTCTGCGTACCTTTCCTTAAGCCAATCTCGAGCGAATACATTAGGTGCAACTAATGTCATTTGGTCACTTTCAATAGAAGAAAAGTACACATCTTTCATCCAAGTCTCATAGCTCGGTTTAGAGATCTTTTTCTGCATTTGTAATTTAACAAGGGAGAATATATCCTTATCGTCCAACAATTCATTATGTATTGACACATCTTTTAAAGGAGGTACAGCCTCTTGATCCGGGTTTAAATGATCTATTATTTGAGTGACACGATTTAATTCATGTCTTAGTGAAAGTTTTAGCTTTAGTAACTCCTGCATTAAAAAATCTTTAGATTAATCATTACTATCCATTGTACGTCCCCTTGATGTCTGGTTATCTTTCTATTATAACTTTTTTATGTTCTAGTCCCATGGCGAATTCTACACGAAATAAGGTAGAAAACTATACTAGGAAGCAATAGGTAAAAGTCCAAGAAAGATCCATGAAGTATTAGTTCATGGATCTTTTTAGACATATTCTAAATCATTTGGTTCTTTTTCATTTGTAAGTAAATTCAACAGTTCATCTAGTTCCTGGCTTTTATGTAATGTTTTTGGGGCAGTAAATCCATAAATCAATCCGGTGTTTATTAGTTCTTTCCTCAATATCTCAATTTTTTCAAATAATGCTTCCATACTCTCCAATGCAGAATCCTCAAGTGCTTTCTTTTTTTGTCATGAAACTATTATTACATAAATTAGGATGTTTTTAAACCAAAGGTGAATATTGACTTATAAGATTATTACTGAAGCATTTTTAGTCCGATTTTAGAAAACTATGATGATTTCTAAACCTTCCTTTGAATCAAGGTTTCCTTACTGCGGTGGGATCCAACCACGTGATGGCGATCTTTCTTTTATTCCATTATTTCGCTGGTTTCTTTAGGCTTTTATAGTTTTAAAGGTTTATTGTAAAAATAGCCCATATCAGTTATTTGTAACGATTAAATAAATGATTCATTAAGAAAAGTAGGTTGAAAGAATGACGTTGTATGTAAAAGTTTGTAGGTCTATGTAAATGCATGAGTGAATCAGATCTGTTTTATTGATTTTAGAGACCCATAAGTCCTGCACGGAAATCCCTAATTGGAAATTTGTTGATTTACACTTATTCATACACCTTTAAAAGGGCCATACTATACTTGAAACAGATTCAAATAATAGGAGGGAAAGATCAATGAATAATGAAAGAGCAATGGATGATTTAATTAAGAATTGGAGCGAATTAGGTAAGAATATGGACCGCCGAAACTTTATCCAGGGAGCAAGTAAACTTGCCGGACTTTCATTAGGTCTTGCCCTTGCTCAATCAATGGGCGGGATTGAAGTGAATGCTGCCCCGAAATTCAGTGATTTTCCATTTAATCTTGGTGTAGCTTCCGGTGATCCGCTCTCGGATAGTGTTGTTTTATGGACAAGGCTGGCACCTGATCCGTTAAATGGAGGAGGTATGCCACAAGAAGCCATATCCGTTAAATGGGAAGTGGCAAAGGATGAAAATTTCAGACAGATTGTACAACAAGGCAAGGAAATAGCCAGGCCGGAACTTGGCCATTCCGTTCATGTGGAAGTAAGCGGGTTAAAACCGGATAAGGTCTATTTTTACCGTTTTAAAAGTGGAGGGGAAGTAAGTCAGACTGGAAAAACGAAAACACTTCCGCCAATCGGTTCAAGTGTTTCAAGCCTGTCATTCGCTTTTGTTTCATGCCAGCAATTTGAGCATGGTTATTATACGGCATATAAACATTTGGCAAAAGAAGACTTGGATCTTGTCTTTCACCTTGGCGATTACATATATGAGTACGGGCCAAATGAATATGTTGCTTCTACAGGTAATGTCCGTGTACATAACAGTCCGGAAATCATTACTCTTGAGGATTATCGAAATAGATACGCACAATACCGCTCTGATACTCATTTAAAAGCGGCACACGCTGCTTTCCCATGGGTCGTGACTTGGGATGATCATGAAGTTGAAAACAATTATGCAAATGTCATCCCGGAAAAAGGACAATCGGTTGAAGCATTCATCAAGAGAAGGGCAGCCGCTTATCAGGCTTATTATGAGCATATGCCCCTTCGTAAATCTTCCTTGCCAAAGGGAGCGGATATGCGGTTATACCGAAATTTCACTTATGGCGACCTGGCCTCTTTCTTCGTACTAGATTCACGCCAATACAGGGATGATCAGGCAAACGGCGATGTCAGTTCACCGCAAACGCCTGAGTCACTTGATCCAAATCGTACATTACTAGGTCGAGAGCAGGAACAGTGGCTATCTGATAATCTGTTGAAATCAAAAACGAAGTGGAATGTGCTGCCACAGCAGATTTTCTTTGCACAACGGAATTATGGAACACCTACCGCTCCCAAATTTAGCATGGATTCTTGGGATGGTTACCCGGCTGCACGTGATCGTTTGATTGATGTAATTAATAGTAATAATATAGAAAATTTGGTCGTGTTGACCGGTGATGTACATGCAAGCTGGGCAGCCAATTTAAAGGCGGATTTCAATGATCCAAATTCAAGGACTTTCGGTGTGGAGTTTGTCGGCACATCCATCACATCCGGTGGAAATGGAGCAGATAAGCGTGCGGATACAGATAAAATACTAAGCCAGAATCCACATATCAAGTTCTTTAATGATTACCGTGGGTATGTCCGATGCAAAGTAACACCAGAACAATGGAAGGCGGATTACCGTGTAGTTCCTTTCGTGACAGATCCAGGAGCGGATATATCGACAAGAGCATCCTTCGTGTTTGATAAGGATCAAGCTGGACTAAGAAAGGTCGCGTCAGCAACGGTTACGGAAGGTATCCAAAAAACGAAAGAAGTCGAGGAAGATCGGACACGGGCCCATAATCGCGCACATGAAAAACAAAGAATGAACAAGCAGAGGAAAGTCACTAATTGATAGAAAGACAAGGAAATGTGAATGGAAAAATAATTATACTTGATTGGAGTGAATGAGAATGCTTTCTAATATAGGGATACCTGGTCTGGTCATCGTCCTCGTGATTGCACTGATTATTTTTGGACCGTCCAAGCTGCCGGAAATCGGCCGTGCATTTGGTCGAACTTTATCCGAATTCAAAAGTGCAACCAAAGGATTGGTGAATGATTCAGATAAAGAGGATGAAAACGAGAATAAAGCTGCGTTAAAAGCCGTTAAAAAAGAAGGATGATTTTAATGGGATAGAGCGGGCGGAAAGACTCGCCTGCTTCTTTTCATGAGAAGAGTTCGAGGGATATTGGATTTAGCAATTCTAATACTTATATATGGCTTGTAAATTGTCAAAAAGGAGGAGTGAAAGTGGAGAGCAAGGATATACACGTTATTGAGCATATGGAGGAACTCCGAAGCAGAATCATTAAAACACTGATAGGTTTTCTCGTTTTTTTTATAGTAAGTTTCATTTTCGTACAGGATATTTATGAACTGCTTATTAAGGATTTCGATGGGAAGCTTGCCGTGCTCGGTCCAAGTGACATCCTGTGGGTCTATATGATAATTGCTGCGGTTTGCGCAATAGCTGCAACGATTCCGCTAGCTGCCTATCAGTTATGGCGCTTTGTGGCTCCTGCATTGAAACCGGAAGAGAGAAGAGTTACATTCCGGTTCATTCCTGGGCTGTTCATCTTATTCATCACAGGTATCTCATTTGGATATTTTGTTTTGTTTCCAATAGTGCTTGGTTTCCTCACTTCCCTATCAGCCGGGCAATTCGAGATGATGTTCACAGCTGAAAAGTATTTCCGGTTCATGATTAATTTGATCTTACCATTCGGGATTCTATTTGAAATGCCGCTTGTGGTCATGTTCCTGACCAGATTGGGAATTATCAATCCAACAGTGTTGAAAAAGTCTCGAAAGATTTCTTATTTCGTCTTGGTCATCATCTCTATCCTGATTACGCCTCCTGATATGATTTCGGACATTTTGGTTATCGTCCCTTTACTTGTGCTTTATGAAGTGAGTGTGCAGCTGTCCAATATGGTTTATCGGAAAAGGCTTATGAAAGATGAGTCAGCATTACCTGTAACATGAAATGGTTAGCTGCTATTGAAAAAAACATTTCTTGGGAAATAGTCAATGGAACACTAAAAAGTTGAGGGACATAATTCCCTCAACTTTTTTATTACGGAATAATATTTGATGGATCACTTTCTAATCCATTTTTTGTCAGGTTTCCACATCTCTTGGATCGGGCAGCTGTGGGAATCAGAACTAAGTCAATGGAGGCAATCATAAGAATGAGTGAAGGTTAATACGGCGCTTCACTATGTAAAGTCCTTCATGAAAAGTGTCTGGCCTTTCAGGTTAAATCGGTAAATTCAAAGCCTATAACTTGTAATATAACCTGTGGAAAGTACGGGAATTGAAAATTCAAATCATTTTTTTGGAATCATATTCATTTAGGTAAATCAAAGACTTCTGTAAATCGTTTCAAGGAAATCATAAGTTACTAGTTGGACAAAAGGCCTGCAATCCCTAAATGATTATAAGTGGCATGTTTTATTTTATTTATTAGAAGGAGAGGGGGTTATGGTTAGCGAATAATTGTAATCACTTGACATAAACCAGCCTATTTTAATTTCGCCCAATCATTTTAAACAAAAGACCACTAATGTAAGAAACCCCAACATGGATAAGGTAAGCGGTCATTCCAAAGGAAGCATTATTAAATCAATGTGATTGTAAAGCTGAATGATTCGAAAAAATTGGATGGAGAAATGAATGTTGATTGCATCGTTCAAGTATAAATATATATCTAGGGGGGAAGCATGATCAAAATATTGAAAGGGGTGGTGAGAAATTTATGAGGGATTTAATGAAAATTATCGCAGGAAACATTTCCATGACCTTTGCCTATGCTTTTTTTATCGTTCCCAATGAAATTATTAATGGAGGCGTAACTAGCTCGGCATTATTATTGCATGCATTATCAGGTTATAATATTGCCATGCTCGCCAATTTAGTTACAGGATTATTGTTAATCATTTGTTTAGTTTTTCTGGGGAAAGAGTACTTTTTTAAGTCAATTTTAAGTTCCTTTAGCTATATGCTGTTCTTCAATTTTTTTTATTCATTGAATATTGATTTTGATGTGAATATCGTTCTAGTGATTCTTATTTCATCGATTTTGATAGCGATAGGATACTATTTATGTATAACAGCAAATGCCTCCACTGTTGGCTTTGACGTGATCGCCTTAATATTACATCATAAAAATGAAAAAATAGATATTGCAGCGACAATAAGGATTATTAATCTTATCGTACTGATATTGGGCCTTCTTGTTTACGGTTATACATCGATTGTTAAGGGAATTGCGTTTACATTGTTTTTTTCATTTCTTTTAAAGAAAATGCTGGATAGGAAGCATAAGGCCTTAATGATAGGAAGGGATAGTGCGTTCGATGAAACCTCCAGTGTGAAAGAAGTAAAATGAAAGAATTAGAGGTTAGCAGTGATTCTTGTATTAAGGGCCGCCATTTATTTAAATTTTCATTTTGTTATCTAAATATTCTGATTTTTAAATTGACTTTAAAAAAATCAGAGTGTATTATACACATAGAAAGTGGTACTAACATCATGACGTAGTGATGTTAGGTTCGCTTTGAATTTCAAGCCTTCAGGAAGGAGGAATAGTGATATAGATCTTAAGTTCATAGCGTCATCTCCTGTGCTGTTTGAAAATGCCATGTTTCCAAGTTTCAAAGGACAGGCAGCCGAAAAGCCTTGTTTTACATTCAAGTAGCGATTATCTTAGTTGATTCCCCAAAATATTGAAAGTTGGTGGAGGGTATGAAACATCAACAGGAAGAACTGAAACCAGGTCTGAAACAAAGACATTTAACGATGATATCTTTAAGTGGTGTCATAGGCGCTGGTTTATTCGTAGGAAGCGGTATCATTATTGGTCAAACGGGCCCCGGGGCGATTTTATCATATGTTTTGGCTGGCTTGATCGTTGTTTTAGTCATGAGGATGCTTGGGGAAATGGCCACAGTGAATCCAAATACTGGATCTTTTGCCGTTTATGCAAGAGAGGGGATTGGTGAATGGGCCGGTTTTACAACAGGTTGGTTATATTGGTTCTTTTGGGTTATCGTAATCGCTTTGGAAGCAACAGCGGGAGCTGCAATCATACACAGCTGGCTTCCTTCCGTTCCCGTCTGGGTAATAAGTCTATCTTTGATTATCCTATTGAAAATGACGAATATTTTTTCAGTAAAATCGTTTGGTGAGTTCGAATACTGGTTTTCAATCATTAAAATAATCAGTATCATCCTTTTTTTGTGCCTCGGCGTGGCAGTGATATTTGGGTTTATCCCAACGATAAAACCACCTGGCACTTCTAATCTTTTGAATTTTGGCGGTTTTATTCCAAATGGGATAAGTTCTGTGCTTGTTGGTGTCGCAATTGTTTTTCATGCTTTTGTTGGAGTGGAGATTCCCGCGATTGCCGCTGGTGAGACCAGTGATCCGGTAAAGTCAGTCAGAAGTGCATTGAATAGTGTAGTTTGGCGAATCCTGATTTTCTATATTGGGTCCATCGCCATACTAGTGACGCTATTACCCTGGAATTCGGCTTCTTTGCTGAAAAGTCCATTTGTTGCTGTACTTGAAATGATGGGTATCCCTTCTGCTGCCCTGATCATGAATTTAGTGATTCTCATTGCGTTGCTTTCTTGTTTGAATTCGGGATTATATACAAGTTCACGCATGTTATTTTCACTTGCACAAAAAGGCGACGCTCCAAAGTTATTTTCAAAAGTGAGTAAAAACGGCGTTCCTATATTTGCTGTAGTCGGCTCTACCTTATTTGCCTTTATCAGCACCATTTTCAGTTATGTTTCACCTGATAAAATCTTTTTCTTTTTAGTGAATTCCTCGGGTGGAGTCGGAATTCTTGTTTATCTGGCCATTGCGGTTTCACATCTCCGATTAAGGAAGAGAATGGAGAAAGAGAATCCCGGAGTTTTCAAAATCAAGATGTGGTTATTCCCGTATTTGACTTATGCGACCATAATTTCCATGATTTCCGTGTTAATATTAATGGCATTTATCGATTCGCAGCGTCCACAGTTTATTTTTACCATGCTATTTAGCTTGATCGTTATCTGTTCATTCTTTTTCCTTCGGCGAAAAAAAGCGAAGTATATGGAGAATGAATTAAATATTGTTTCTGGATCCCCTAATTCTGAAAAGTTATAGCTTTGGCTCTAAAGCATTGATTTAATTTAAGGTAATGCTTCGTTTACTTCTATGGAATTCCTCAGACAAAATTCTTCAATCACTAATCAGCTAGAATATGATTTCCCATAGAAAAAGAGAGTTGTGCCAACAAGTGCTTGGTGACATCTGTCTTTAAATCATGAAGGAGGGATTATGTTGAATGGTTTCCGTGTAATTACTAGTGGGGTTGTCCTTGGAGCCATATTGCTGTCAGGCTGCAACAATTCAAGCGAACCAGACGAGGCCCAACAAGAAAATAGTCCAGTCATGAATGAAAATCCAGATTCAAATACGGGTGAAACCCAAAATGCAGAGGTTATTAAAAAAGGTGTCGACGATGTGATTCAATCCATAAAAGGATTGGAATCAGAAATAAGTACGGAGGCGGATTCAGGGAAAATTCAAGAAATGGGAAAAGAGATCAGTTCTACTTGGGATTCGATAGAAAAGCAAGTGGAAGATGAATACCCTGATTGGTATGAACGGATTGAGAAAAACCTTTACCCATTAATTGGGGAGTCAGGGAATCCGGATAAGGATCTTGAAAAGATAAAACGACTCTCTGAAGCTACAAAAGAAGATCTACAGTTATTTTTGGAAGAAGTGAAATGAATTCTCTTTATAGCCGGGTTATCACCAGTGGGGAATTTATGGGCTTTAACAGGTTTAGCAAGTTCGGTTATTTTGGAGGGGGTAAGCGATAGGAGGGGACATAGTTTGGAAAGTGCAAAAGAATGCAAAGAGGTTCAGGCAGTGATATTTGATTGGGCAGGAACGACGGTGGATTATGGTTGTTTTGCACCGGTCCAAGCATTTGTCGAGATTTTCAGGATAAGGGGGATAGATATTACCATTAAGGAAGCAAGGGAACCTATGGGTTTATTGAAAATGGATCATATAATGGAACTCCTGAAAATGAAACGAATCTCCAATTTATGGATTGCTAAATTCGGGAAAGAACCGGACGAAAGAGATCTAAAATCATTATATATGGATTTTGAGGCTTTGCTTTTTAAGGTTCTCAAGGAAAACGCCAAGCCAATACCAGGTGTAATTGAATTAGTCAGCCGTTTAAGGCAGCAAGGAATAAAAATCGGTTCGACAACAGGGTACACTCGTGAAATGATTGATGTTGTTAAACAAGAGGCGGAAAAATGGGGCTATCAACCAGATTCCATCGTTGCGTCTACCGAAGTGCCTACAGGAAGGCCTGCCCCTTGGATGTGCTTTATGACGGCGATTAATCTCCAAGTGTATCCACTCAGTAAAATCGTTAAAGTCGGCGATACGATAAGTGAYATCAAAGAAGGCATTTCTGCGGGAATGTGGACTGTTGCCGTATTGAAGGGCGGCAGTGAAATCGGCCTTTCAGAGGCAGAAATCAACGAAATGGACCCATATGATCTGCAAAAACGGATGAAACATGCAGAAAATCGTTTTTGGAATGCAGGAGCCGATTTCGTAATTGATGATATAGGTGATTTATTGGAAATCATCGATAGGATCAACTACAGATTGACAGAAAAAAAGGATATATTTATTGGTTAAAAAAGATTCAAATACATGAGGTAGTGACTATGATGGTTAGAGGTTTTAAAAATATTCAAAATATTCAATTTATTTATTGACTGTTTCATCCAATGGTAGTATTATACATCTTATAACTGGTACGGACGTCGCAACGTCGTTATCAGAAATAACTAAAATTAAGGAGAATGTGCTATGGTCGAAACAAAAATGTTAAGAGGAACGAAAGTTAAAATGACACCAAGTGAAGCCATCGTTGAGACATTAGTGGCTGAGGGAGTTAAACATATTTCTGGAATTCTGGGATCGGCTTTCATGGATATGCTTGATTTATTGCCAACTGCAGGCATTCGTTTCATTGGTGTCCGCCATGAACAAAGTGCAGCACATATGGAAGATGCGTATTGTCGTGTATCAGGTGTTGCTGGAGTTGTCATCGGGCAAAACGGACCTGGAATGACGAATATGGTCACCTCTGTTGCAGCGGCCAATCAAGCTCATACTCCTATGGTGGTCATATCACCTTCAGCTGGTACACCAACAGTTGGATGGGATGGTTTTCAAGAATGTGATCAGGTATCCATCTTCAAGGCAATCACGAAAGAAACGGTTAGAGTGACACACCCAGGCCGGGTCGCTGATTGCCTGAGGACAGCATTCCGGATTGCCTATGCCGAAAGGGGACCGGTTTTATTCGATATCCCCCGTGATTACTTCTATGGTGAAGTGGAAGATCAAATACTTCAACCACATCAATATCGCGTAGATGAAAGGGGCTGCGGATCTTCTGCATCCTTGGATAGAGCAGCTGAAATTTTAGCTGAGGCTGAGTATCCTGTCATCATTTCCGGGAGGGGAACGGTTGATTCAGATGGTATTGAGGAAATTAAGGATATTGCAGAATATTTAACGGCACCGGTAGCTGTCTCCTATATGCATAATGATGCCTTTCCTGCCGATCATCCATTGTCAGTCGGCCCAATCGGTTACATGGGTTCAAAGGCTGCCATGAATACACTTAAGAAAGCGGACGTCATATTGGCGGTCGGTACAAGATTATCGGTATTTGGAACGTTACCATGCTATGACATTGATTATTTCCCTAAAGATGCGCAAATCATCCAAATAGATATTAACCCAAGGCAAATAGCGAGGACGCACCCTGTGGAAGTCGGGATCATCGGAGATGCCCGTGAAGCGAGTCGTGAAATCTTGAAACGGTTGAAGGCAAGTAAACCTAACCTAAAACAAGAAAAAGGGCGGATAGTCGAAGTAACGAATGAAAAACAAAAATGGGAAGAAGAATTGGTGAAACTTGCGATGATCGATGGAACCCCGATCAATCCGCGTCGAGCCCTATTGGAATTGACTAAAGTGTTGCCTGAAAATGCCATCGTAACTACAGATATCGGTAATGTATCGTCAACTGCAAACGCTTACTTGAAATTCAATCAGAGCCGCAGGCATATCGCTGCGCTTACATTCGGGAATACGGGATTTGCTTACCCATCCGCATTAGGTGCCAAATTAGCTGAGCCGAATACGCCTGTTATAGCCATTGTTGGAGATGGCGCATGGGGAATGAGCTTACATGAAGTGAGTACGGCTGTAGAAGAAAACATACCGGTCATAGCATGTGTCTTCAATAATAATGCATGGTGCGCAGAGAAAAAGAACCAGGTCGATTTTTATAATAACCGTTTTGTAGGGGCTGATATCCAAAATCCTGATTTTGCAGAAGTTGCCCGCTCTATGGGTGCTGTCGGCATTAGAGTGGAAAAACCTGAGGAATTGGGTTCTGTCATTGAAAAAGCAATAAAATCAAACAAACCGACTGTCATTGATATACAAGTGGATGGAACACAATTAGCTCCTCCATTTAGAAAAGATGCATTAAAAATGCCTACTAGATTATTAGAAAAATATTCTCATTTAGATCATAAAAACTGGGATAAATAATGGTTCTAAAAGAGTGATATGACTTGTGCGATGACCTGAATTTGGGTCATCGCACCATCACCAATTCGCTCTAAAGATCTGTAACAGCATGGGAACTTAACTTAATTGCATTCAATGAAAAATAAGGGGGTTTCAATAGTGAAGATGGAAACTGAAACGAAAGACCTTGTTCAAATGGATAAAGACCATTTATGGCATGCGATGCATCGCTATAATGAGAAGGATGCTCCCATGATGGCTACAGAAGGATCCGGTTCATGGTTCACAGATACTAAAGGTGATAAATATTTAGATGGGGTTTCCGGTTTATGGTGCTTGAACCTGGGTCACGGACGAAAGGAAATCGCGCAGGCCGCCTATGAACAAATGATTAACTTATCTTACTTCCCTTTAACGTTAAGCCATAAGCCGGCAATCGAATTATCTGCAAAAATAAGTGAACATTTAAAGGGCTCCTATACCACTTTTTTTACGAACAGCGGCTCTGAGGCGAATGAGACAGCTTTCAAGATTGCCAGGCAATATCATTCACAAAATGGAAATCCAGGTAAATACAAATTCATCTCTAGGTATAGGGCTTATCATGGTAATACTTTCGGGGCGCTAAGCGCGACCGCACAGGCGAACCGGAGAGTGAAATATGACCCGGCGGTTCCAGGTTTCCTGCATGTGCCACCGCCGTACAGTTATCGAAGCCCATTTGGGGACAACGTTGAAAACACCGATTTGCTAGCAGCCGAATATATCGATCAGGTTATTAATTTTGAAGGGTCCGAAACGGTAGCCGGTGTTATTCTTGAACCATTCATCTCTGGCGGCGGGGTCCTCATTCCTTCGAAAGAATACTTAACAAGAGTTTCAGAAATCTGTAAGAAGCATGATGTTCTCTTAATTGTGGATGAAGTGGTTTCAGGTTTTGGAAGAACCGGAAAAATGTTTGGATTCATGCACTCCGATTGTGTCCAACCTGATATTGTAACGATGGCAAAGGGTTTAACCAGCGGTTATCTTCCACTTGGAGCAACGGCAGTGAATTCTAGGATTTATGAAAAATTCAAAGAGAATGGAAAGTTAAATCATTTCAGGCATGTGTCAACATATGGAGGCCATCCTGCATCTTGCGCAGTTGCTCTAAAGAATATTGAAATCATAGAAAATGAAAAAATCGTTCAACGAGTATCTGAACTCAGTGAATCGACACTCAGTGAACTCTTTGAATTGACAGCCCTGGATAAAGTAGGGGAAGTCCGTGGTGTTGGATTTTTATATGGCATTGAATTAGTGGAAGATAAAAAGAAAAAAACACCTGTTTCCGATGAGTTCATGGGTAAAATAATAGGGGCTTGCAAGGAAAAGGGCCTTATCATCGGCCGTAATGGTGATACAGTTCCTGGATATGGAAATGTATTGATCATTGCACCGCCTTTATCTTCGACCGTTGAAGATTTACGCTTTGTCATAGAAACGGTTAAATCCGTTTTATATGAATTATGTTGACCGATATAAGATGATGGTGCTTTAGGGAGCTATATTATAGAGGGAAAATGAAGATGGGCATGATTTGTCTGACCGCTTTGACATCCATGTCCATTTTTTTATGTTGGGTCTCACAGTGTGGGGAAAACTGGAGAATCCGAAGTAGGAGGAAATATGCAATCACAACAAAGTTTATTGGTGGTTCTTGCTCATCCCGATGATGAATCATTCCTGTGTGGCGGAACCATTGCCAAAATGTCTGAAAGAGGTGTTCATATAACTTTACTATGTGCGACAAAAGGCGAAATGGGCAGGCGCATGGGAAATCCGATTCTTACATCGAGGGAGACATTGCCTGGAGTAAGGGTAAGGGAATTAAAAAGCGCTTGTAAAGAATTAGGGATCAACGACCTTCGATTTTTACATGTGAGGGATAAAACGATTGAATTTGAAAGCTTCGATTTATTGGCGGAGAGAATCGTGAAGGTGATTCGTGAGGTTCAACCGAATGCACTAGTAACATTCCATGAGAAATATGGGGGGCATCCAGACCATTGTGCGATTGGCCGTGCTGCCGAATTTGCTTTACTAAAATCCGGTGATCCCGATTTTTATCCAGATCCAGTATTTCCAGCTTTTAAAGTTCAAAGTCTGTACTTTGTCCTTTGGCATGCGTTTTATGATGAATGGTTAAAGGAAAACGGGCTGAGCAGAATCACAAGAGTGAATATAGCAGGGACTATACAGAAAAAGATCCGAGCTTTAAGATCTCATCGTTCCCAGACTCTAGCCGTTCCTGAACTGTGGGGAAACCAAAAGCCGAACTTACCTTTTTTAAAGGAATCCGAGTATTTTATCAAAGGGAATTCACCTACTAATATAGAAGAAACCGATCTTTTTCAAACGATTGAAAGTAAGGGATGATCCTAATGCTTCAGGTTATCTGGGAAGGGGGAAGGAATGTATGGAATTAGAAAAATATGAGCCAATGGAAGAAATGTGTCAGGAACAGCAAATTTCGAATTCACCGCTTCAAAATAAGGTGCTTTTGTGGATGGGCGGTATCGCTTTCACCTTTTTTATAGCACTTTTAGGCTTGGGGCTGTCCAAGATTACAGGATTCAATCGAATCGGTCCTCTTGCGTGTTCGATCATCATTGCCGTGATTTATCGTCAAATCGCTGGCTATCCAGAAAAATTCCGGACGGGAATTGAATTTTCCGCTAAAAAGCTTTTGCGTTTTGCCATTATTTTATACGGATTGAAGTTAAATATTGATGTGATTTTCAATCAGGGTTTACCATTGTTGTTACGTGACATAGGCACAGTAACATTTGCCATAGTCGTGATGGTCCTGATTGCAAAGTGGTTTAAGGCAGATGCCTCCATTTCCCTTCTTCTTGCTGTTGGAACTGGGATATGCGGTGCAGCGGCTATTGCGGCAATATCTCCAATCGTGAAAGCCAAGGAAGAAGATACAGCAATAGGCGTCGGGATAATCGCTTTAATGGGAACGCTTTTCTCCATTGTTTATACACTTTTACGTCCAATCCTACCGATATCCGCTTTGGATTATGGTATATGGTCTGGAATCAGTCTTCATGAAATCGCCCATGTTGCATTGGCAGGAGCTCCGGCTGGTGAAGATGCGCTAGCGATTGCACTCCTCGCAAAATTGGGCCGTGTCTTTTTACTTATCCCTTTATGTTTCATTTTTATGTATTGGATGAAAAAACGTACATCCGGGAAAATGGACCATGATGCCAAAATTGATTTTCCCTGGTTCCTCGTTGGTTTTATAATCATGAGTCTAATTGGAAGTTATGTGTTTGGAACTTATATTAAGGTGTCTCCAATCGTAATGGATGGTATTTCCAATACGACTACATTCATATTGACAATGGCCATGATCGGTCTTGGACTGAATGTAAGCCTGCAGGCACTGCGCACAAAAGCCATGCGTCCTCTATTAGCCATGACCATTACCTCTTTGCTTCTTTCCATAATCTCGTACTTTATTGTTTAATCTTCCACTTGTGGTGAAGGGTGCATATAGGAAACCCCTGAATACGAGGTACTATTCGGGATTATTTATTCATTCATAGAAAACGGTTTTTGAATGTGAGTTGTATTGGAAAAGAAACAATGGTTAACCCATGGAATCCCAATATTAGGAAAAATTAGTGTTAGCATGTTTGAAAATTATAACTATTTGGTTTACAATATAAGAACTGATACGAACATTACGATGTCTTTTTCTGTTTGGAGGAAATTTTATGGAGTTAGACTTTAAAAATCCAATCCCATTACACGCTCAATTAAAAACCATATTGGAAAATCAGATTTTAGAAGGTTATTATAAAGACAAGATCCCGAGTGAAAGGGAACTAATGGATATGTATTCAGTCAGCAGAAGCACTGTACGGGAAGCCGTATCCATCCTGGTTCGTGAGGGGATATTGGAAAAAAGGCATGGGAAGGGAACGTTTGTTTCCCTTAAACCCGTACAGGAATGGCTTAAAATGATAAGTTTCACTGAAACCACTAAAGGCATGGGGATTGAATTACTGGATCATGGCCGTGTAATGACACCTGAAAATATAGCTGATGCAAATGGTTTTGAGGATGAATCTTACCATATTAAAAGGCTGCGACTACAGGGGGATGTCCCCATAGCCATTGAATTGCATTATTATTCTTTGGACCTAGGAAAAGAATTGACGAAATTCGATTTAAGTACCACCGTATTGTATGACGCACTCGAAGGAGATCTGAACATTAACTTTTGTGAAGCGGAACAAATTATAACCTGCGGCTTTCCAACAAAAGAAGATGCTGAACATTTGGGGATAAAAGTTTCGATGTGTTTGCTGATTACTGAACGGATGATTTTTGATTCTGATGGTAACTTAGTAGAATATTATAAAGGATTATTCAGATCGGATATGTACTCTTTCGCTATGAAAATGTCCCGGAAGAACTGATTTTGGGGACATGAAATGACCTAAGCCTTTCTAATAAGCAGAGAGGCCTAGGTCCTTTTCGGCTCTAAATTCATTGAGATAAATTATTCGGTTTTGAACTGTTAAAAACCCATTATCTTAAGTTATTGTTCGTCTATTTTAATAGCACAGGAACGGATTAATATAAGCGTTATGAAATTTTTATACATTTCTTCAAGATTTAGAATATGAAGGCTTATCCACCGTTTTCAGCCGTTTGATTTTTGAGGGCTTGCCATCCTCAAATTTACCCGACATAAACCCAAGTACAACTCCAAGCAGTTCATCAGCTCCCACTTCCACAGGCTAATGTCCGAGCAGTTCATTTAGTTCTTTCTCACGCTCCACAAACTCAAAACTCGGAAACTCTCCAGAAAACTTCGCAGATTATCTTAAAGATCATTCACAAGCTTAGCACCTGTATGGCGCCGAATCCCTGAGCATCATTCATCACAATCACGGCAAACACTGTCGCAGGAGATGTCTCCGTATGCAACCAGCCTTTATTCTCTCCCACATAGGATTAGTGCGAACTTGGCATGCCACCTGTTGTGAAGGCCTGCTTCAAATCCCACTTTCCGTTCAGATTTAATATCCATAAAATTTTCAGCCCTTCCGAATGCCGATCACCGACAGCAACTAGAAGATTATATCCACTTCAATCACCGACGAATCAAAGCGAAATTAAAAGGCATGATCCCAGTAGATTACCGGGTTCATGCCCTCCAATAAAGTGTCTAACTTTTTGGGTTCACTTCAATATGACCGGTTTGTTTCATTTAAATTCCACTATCTCTTTTTGAACTTTGATCTTTATTTCTTTTATTTCCTTTACTGTTGTCCCCACTAACAGGAGCTTGTCCGTGTAATTGCGGTGAATTTTGATTTCGGCTGCCTTTATTAAATTTTTTTGTCATGTCTCACATCTCCTTTCTTATTTCAAATATAGTTTGTCCCCTTTTGGGCAGTGATATTAAGTGATATTCTGACCGACCCAGTCTCACCTAAAATTAATGAAGAATCTGAACAATAATTAGTATATGGCAAATAATTTGGTTCTCCTGAAGTTTATGCCAGTCTAGGCGGTTCAGGCGTGCTTTTTTCCGTGGAAAGTCATTTTTTCATAATAATATTTATAGGATTGGTCCCTTAAGGAAAATCTATAACTGATGATTATTAACAAGGGTGTTAAGGGTGGCTATGGAATGAATAAGATCAAGGATCTAAACCCGGAAGATTTAAAAAAGATACAGAATGTAACCGAGCGAATGTCTTTCACAAAAAACTTCAGGTCTGCTACTGCTGAAGAATGGTTTGTTTTTATTCCCGGCTTTAAGGATCCAGTTACTGGAGGCGCTGCTGGAAAGGTTATAGTTCACTACAATCTATATGGAAACAAGGATATGTTCATTAATACGACGGTCATTCTGGATGACTATGCTCTATTTGAGGAAGAAAATTTTCAGCTGGTTTACTCCATTTGTGATGAACTTGTAAATCGTCTAGTAGGATACGCTGATACACTACTGTCAGTACACGCAGGTTCAAATTCTTATAATGCTGAGTACAAACGATAATGGTCGTGAGAAGAAAAGGAGGAAAAACAGTGCATCATAATCTGGTTCAGTCAATAATCGAACATTCAGTCCCGCTTACAAGTGAAGCTGATTGGGATATGCTCGTTCAGCAAGTTAAAAATTCAAAATTTGTTTTGCTGGGTGAGGCATCACATGGAACATCCGAGTTTTACACGGCCCGAGTTGAAATAACAAAAAAACTGATTAAAGAAAAAGGGTTCACCTTTGTAGCCGTTGAAGGTGATTGGCCCGCATGCCAGGCAATTAATAGATATGTTAAAGGTTATGACCTAGAAACTAAATCCGCACAGGATGTTCTTAAGAATTTTGACCGCTGGCCGACCTGGATGTGGGCAAACGAGGAAATAATCGACTTGATCGAATGGATGAAACAATACAATGAGTCTGGACAAAATCAAACGAAAATTGGATTTTATGGAATCGATATCTATAGTCTTTGGGAATCCATGGATGAAGTCATCCATTACTTAAAGCAAATTGATTCACCTGACCTCGATGCTGCCAGACATGCGTTCACATGTTTTGAGCCATTCAATCGGAATAACGAAGAGTACGCAGTTTCGGCAGGCATTTATTCGGAAGACTGTATAGAGGAAGTGGCCGAATTACTGACAACTATTCAGCGAAAAAAAGAAAAATACCCTCATCACGAAGAATTGAATTTGAATCTTCAAGTGAATGCACTGGTGGCGTATAATGCAGAAAATTATTACAGGACAATGGTAGTTCATGACGATAGATCATGGAATATTCGAGATATGCATATGGTGGATGCACTTAATGAAATTATGGATTTTTACGGCTCTGAAGGCAAGGCGATTGTGTGGGAACATAATACCCATGTTGGCGATGCCAGTGCTACTGATATGAGAGATTCCGGGATGATTAATGTCGGCCAGGTCATTCGTGAGCAAAACCCAACTGAAGATGTATTTATCACAGGTTTCGGAACCTACAGGGGAACTGTAATTGCAGCAGACGAGTGGGGCATGGATTTTGAAATAAAAACAGTACCCCCGGCAATGAAAGGAAGTTGGGAGGAGGCTATGCACCTTTCGGGGGCGTATGATAAGTTGCTCATTTTCAATGATGAAAATCGGCAGCTATTCCAAGATAGGATTGGACATCGGGCGATTGGGGTTGTATACAGACCGGAATATGAACAATATGGAAACTATGTACCTTCTGTATTGTCAAATAGATATGATGCTTTTGTTTACATTGATGAGACTCAAGCGCTTCACCCGCTTGTTCATGAAAAAGCACCCGTTGTGTAATGAAAAGGCGGAGCCCTTTATAACAATTCGTGTTATAAAGGGCTTGGAGTTATTACGGTTCCTTAGCTTGAACCGGAAATACGCGGATTTACAACGTTAAGGAAATCCAAATTTAAATAAGCCTATTTCCTCGATGGAAAGTGAGAAATTAAGCTTTAGTTGCTTCATAAAAGGGACAGATTGTGGAATAAAACTGAAAAATAAAGATAAAAACCGTCCTATATAGAATGGTTTTTATCTTTATCTCTATTTGCTGATGGAATGGGGTTATTTAATAAACTACTAGTTAATGGGAAAAGCAATTGAGAAAAGGCCCTCCTAAACAACCGGTTAATAGAGTCCCGATACCAATTGTTCCATTGAATGTGATTACCAAAACAAGATAAATTAATGTTTTTTAATCATTCCAGTTAAATCTTGAATGATCAACATCAAACGGTCTATTGGTGCAAAATTTTCATGTAAGTAGATAGCCGTTCCTAGTCCTATAACAGTTAACCCAACAGCTAAACAGACAAGTTTATTGAGTATTAGTTCTGGCTGTACCAAATTATGCAATAAAAAAAGCCATATTCAATTACCAAGACCTGTTATAAAAGCTGTCAGCAGACCAAAAATTCTGGTCTTTGCCTTTTTAAAAGCGAATATAAAAATATCATGATAAAGGCTATTATGAATTCCCAGCTTCCGACAGTAAGGTAGACTTGTATGGAAAGCCCGTCCAAAAGGGCGCCAAATGGTGATGTTCCAAGGTCTGATTGGATAGTTAAAGAACAACCAAGGGTTAATAGTATGATCCCGATCAGATAGAGGTTAATTTTTGTTTTACCTACATTTAACACACTTATTCATTAATTAATTCTTTTTTCATTAAAAGATGTGGACCGCCATCTTCCATAAAGACATCGGATGAAGTTTGATAGCCGAGTTTTTTATAAAAGCCCTCTGCCTGTGTTTGACCATGTAATTTAACCAGGGATAATTCCATTTCTTTTGCAATTTCTTCTAACGTTTTTATTATTATTTTTCCAAGACCAAATTTACGGTAAGGCTCTAAGATGCAAATTCTCTCCAATTTACCTAAACCATCAACAACTCTTAACCTTCCAGTTCCGACTGGTTTTTCATTATAATAAACTAATATGTGTTCAGAAAGAGCATTAAGTGTATCAAATTCATCAAATTCACTTTCTAATTGGAAACCTTGTTCCTCGACAAATACTTCTTTTCTGATATGAAAGGCTATTTTTAAATCATTTTCTGTAGTTATTCTTTTAGAATCCAATGTTCTTCATCCCTTTTCTAAATTTATTTAATAAGACAAGTCATAATAAATGTCTATCCTTTTTATAGTATAAATGAAATTACTTTTGTTGAAAATACAACAAAAGTAGTCAGAGGCTTTTTGAATGAAGGAAATACTCCGTGAAATTGGAATGATAGCAGGGCATTGGACTCTATAAGTAATATCGAATTTAAAGAATTTGACCTTACAAAAGGGCAGTATTTGTATTTTGAGGAATCATTCAAGAAAAGTTAGCAGAAATGATAAAGGTCGACCGAACGACAGCAGCTCGTGCCATTTAAAAACTTGAAATTCAAGGTTTTATCGAAAAGAAAAATGATGAGGGCAACAAAAAAATTAAAAAGTTATATCCTACTGATAAAAGTGAAAAGGTCTATCCCTTTTTACAGAAAGAAGGGGAGTATACGACAAGGTTGCATTATCTGGATTTTCTTTGGAAGAAACGGAAGCGGTGTTTCATCTTCTTCAAAGGGTCAGAAAAAATATTGAGTTGATTGGGAATTTGTGAAAAAGGGAAATGAAAGGGGATATTGATACAGCTAATAAGTTTTCGCTTATTTATGGGTGACTAATCGGTGTAAGCATGGAGTGGTTGTGGGTAAGAATATTGTAAAGAGAGGCTCGATTCCGAATGGAAATCGAGCCTCTTTCTTATTAACCAGCTACATTTTCAGTAAACTGACTATTGTAAAGATCTGCGTAGAAACCATTTACTTCTAATAGTTCCGAATGCGTTCCTTGCTCAATCACTTTTCCTTGATCCATAACGAGAATTAAATCTGCATCCTTAATCGTTGAGAGACGATGGGCAATGACAAAGCTAGTCCGTCCTTCCATCAGTCTGTTCATCGCCTTTTGGATAAAGACTTCGGTCCGAGTGTCCACACTCGACGTAGCTTCATCCAATATCATGATTGGTGGATCTGCAAGAACAGCTCGTGCGATTGTCAAAAGCTGCTTTTGTCCTTGTGAGATGTTCGAAGCTTCTTCGTTCAAAACTGTCTCATAACCATCTGGCAGTGTCCGAATGAAATGGTCGGCATGTGCCGTCCGAGCAGCTGTAAAAATTTCTTCATCTGTTGCTCCATTTTTTCCATAAGCGATATTATCCTTAATCGTGCCATTAAAGAGCCAGGTATCTTGAAGCACCATCCCAAAGTTCTTACGAAGATCATTCCTGGACATATTCCGTGTATCCAGACCATCAATTTTAATCTTTCCGCCATTTAGTTCATAAAATCTCATCAAGAGATTTATCATAGTCGTTTTTCCAGCACCAGTCGGTCCAACAATTGCGACCGTCTGTCCAGGCGAGACATCGATGTTCATATCTTTAATTAACATTTCTTCCCCATATCCAAAGTCGACATGTTCAAAAGTGACAGCACCATTTGCTCTCCTTATTTTAGCTGTGGTTTTTTCTTTCATTTCCTCTTCTTCACCAAGTAGCTCAAAGACACGCTCAGCTGCTGCAACCGTTGACTGAATAATGTTTGCGATGTTGGCTGTTTGTGTGATCGGCTGGGTGAACTGCTTTGAATATGTGATGAATGCTTGAATATCACCAATTGAGATCGAACGTTGCGTTACCAATATTCCGCCGACAACGCTGATGAGGACATAGCTTAAATTTCCGATAAAAAACATCATGGGCATGATGATTCCAGATATAAACTGTGCCTTTCTTYCCGCTTTATACAATTCTTCATTAACCTTAGTAAACTGGGCACTTGCCTTTTTTTCATGTCCGAATGCTTTAACGACTTGATGGCCAGTGTACATCTCTTCAATGTGCCCATTTAATTGCCCAAGTGTACGCTGTTGATCGGCAAAATGTTTTTGGGATCTTTTTAAAATAGGCCGTATTGCAAATATTGACAAAGGTAAGCTGACTATCGAGATTAATGTCAATAACGGGCTAATGGAAAGCATCATGATGATAATCCCCAAAATCGTGACGATTGATGTGATGAACTGCGTTAAGCTTTGTTGAAGGGTGCTCCCGATTGTATCAATATCATTTGTCATTCGGCTAAGTGTTTCCCCGTTAGGACGTCCTTCAAAATATTTGAGAGGAAGTTTCTCGAGCTTTTTATTAACATCTTCCCGTAGATCATATACCGTTTCTTGTGCAACACTGGACATAATGTATTGTTGTACATAGTTGAAAAGGCTGCTTAAGACATACAGTCCAGCAAGTAGTAGAAGAATCTGGCCAATTTTATCAAAATTAATAGCTGCTCCAGGTATTCCTTGAAATTTCCCGTAAGCCCCTTCGAATAATTCCGTAATCGCCGTTCCCATGATTTTTGGTCCGACAATCATGAAAATCGTACTCATGATTGCAGCGAAGAACACGGCAATCAATTTGTTGCGCCGCGGTTTTAAATAGGCCAAGAGACGTCTTAGTGTTCCTTTAAAATCTTTTGCTTTTTGACCCATCATCATCATGTTACCGCCACCAGGACCATGCCCCATCTGACCGCCGCTTTGAGGTTTTTTTTGATTACTCATGCAATTTCCTCCTCTGAGAGCTGTGATAAGGCGATTTCACGGTATATGTCGTTTGTACTTAGCAATTCTTGGTGTGTTCCCATACCCGCAATGTGTCCTTCGTCCAATACAATGATTCGGTCAGCGTCAACGACCGTACTGACCCGCTGTGCAACGAGTAGTACCGTCGCATTTTTCGTTTCATCTTTCAAGGCTGCACGAAGGTTGGCATCTGTCTTGAAGTCTAGTGCAGAAAAACTATCATCAAATATATAAATATCAGGTTTCCTAATGAGTGCCCGTGCAATCGAAAGCCGTTGCTTTTGCCCTCCTGATAGGTTTGAGCCCCCTTGTTCTATTTCTGCATGATAGCCGTCTTTCATGTTACTGATAAAATCTTCAGCTTGCGCGATACGGGCTGCATGCTCAATTTCATCTTGTGTGGCGGTTTGTTTTCCAAAGCGAATGTTTTCAGCAATGGTACCCGTAAAGAGGACAGCCTTTTGTGGTACAAAGCCAATTTTTGACCGAACTTCATCTTGTGATGAATTACGAATATCAACACCATTGACGCGAATTGTCCCACTTAAAGTATCATAGAAGCGAGGGATCAAATTGACGAGCGTCGTTTTCCCTGAACCAGTTCCACCGATTATTGCGGTGATTTCACCAGGTCTTGCAGAAAAACTGATATCCGATAATGCAGGCTCTTCTGCTCCTGGGTAACTGAAGGTCACATGTTCAAATTCAAGTGTACCGTGTTCACGATCTGCCTTTTCTGTCCCTTCATCTAAGAATGAAGGTTTCATGTCAAGGACCTCGTTTATCCTCGTTGCGGATACGGCCGCGCGTGGAACCATAACGAACATCATGGATGCCATTACAAGGGCGAACATAATTTGCATTACATATTGGATAAAGGCCATTAAGTCCCCGATCTGCATGCCGCCGTTATCAATACGAACTCCTCCGAACCAAATGATACCAACAACCGTCAAGTTCATGACAAGCATCATTACAGGCATCATGAACGCCATGATTTTATTGACTTTGATCGAGACATCTGTCAATTCTTTATTTGCTTTCTTAAGGCGTTCTTTTTCTTGTGTTTCATGATTGAAGGCACGAATGACACGAATTCCAGTTAAATTTTCTCTTAATACAAGGTTCAACCGGTCTAATCGTTTTTGCACCTTTTGAAAAAGAGGTACACCTTTGGATAGAATAAGCAGGATGGAACCAATCAAAAAAGGCATAGTGACGACAATGACAAGGGACAATTTTGCATCCATGGATACTGCCATGATCACTCCACCGACTAACATGATGGGTGCACTGATTACCATACGTAGCATCATGATAACCACTTGCTGGACTTGTGTTATATCATTGGTCGTCCGTGTAATCAATGACGCGGTACCGACTTCGTCAAATTCTTGTAACGAAAATTTTTCTACATGATTAAAGACTCTCAGCCGGAGATCCCGTCCCATTCCCATTGCTGCTTTGGACGAATAGTAGCTTGCGATTATGGAAGCACAAGCGCCAAGTGCTGAAACCACCAGCATCAAACCACCGATTTTCCAAATGTAAGGAGTGTCACCTCGAACGACGCCTTTATCAATAATATCCGCCATGAGTGTAGGTAAAAAGAGGTCCGACATCGATTGAATAAAAACCAGACCGATAACTGCTGAAATAATCCACTTATAAACGGATAAATTTTTCAGTATTTTTATCATTTTGTACACTCTCCTTTTTCTATTGCTTGAGCTTCTAAAAAGTTTGTAATTTGAAGATGCGTTTCAAGCAACTCTTCAAACTGTTCTTCAGAAAGCAATTCAATCGCCGATTGAAATATTTGGTGGATACTGCTTTCTTGAAAATGAATCATTTTTAATGTATTTTTCCCCTTTTCGGTGATTGACAGCTGAATCTCACGCCGGTTGCCCTCCACATGCTCTCGTTGGAGCATGCCTGCCCGAACAAGGCCATCGACCGCTTGACTCAGTGTGCTTTTTGGAAGAAACGTTTTCTCCCCAACTATTTTTTGAGTGGTCTCCTTATGAGGGGAAATGGTCATCAAAATCGAATATTGCGGAACTGTTAAATCATTTTCTGCCGCTGTCTTTTGAACGAATCGCATGATATTTTTCTGCACGTTCCAAAATGAACGCAATAGTTGTACTGATTGAATTATTTGTTTTTCATTCTTCACTCAACATCACCATTCTTTCTTTATTAAACTGTTCCAAACTGAACATTTATTTTTATGAATTATTTTAATTTACATCTATTTTTCAACTTAGTCAACAAAAAAACGATTTCATCATTCCGGTGTTTTTCTTGACTTTGGTTCGTACATAAAGTTGTGGTTGATTTCCCCTCCAGATGCTCGCTTTCCGCGGGGCGGGCGGTGAGCCTCCTCGGCGTAAACGCCTGTGGGGTCTCACCTGTCCCGCTGCTCCCGCAGGAGTCTCGCACTTCCGCTCCAATCACCCTTAAATAGTTTCGTTTTAAAAACAACAATAGGCTTTGTACTTCAGGCAAAGTCGTTTAGGAAATTCAAACAACACATTTTTTCATGTTCTTAATTCACTAGACAAGAAAATTGATCTGTTTTACAAAGTGAAATTAGTTGAAAATATGTGATAAAAAGTGTTAGGATAATATTGAATTGGATTAGTACCAGGTAATAATACTAGATGATAACGTAAATGAGAATGTATGGGTGTTAAATAGAAAGCATGTTTACATAATGGAGATTTTTCTTCCTTCGAGAAAATATAAGCGAATTTAGTTTGCGAGACAAAGAGATAGCTAAAGAGAAACAATAGTGTTTCGTGATACAGCACTCCCGTTTGAAAAGGGTGCCAGTATGAGGACCAGCATTTGGGTTTTAAAGTAAAATGTTCTGATTATTAGGAGGGATGATGACATATGGTTGAAAACCGTCATCTGCAAGCAGGTCTGAGTGATGAAAATGTGCTAGAGATGTATAAAGTGATGTTGTTGGCAAGACGTATAGATGAACGGATGTGGCTGTTGAACAGATCTGGAAAAATTCCATTCGTCGTTTCTTGTCAAGGACAAGAAGCAGCTCAAGTGGGTGCTGCGTTTGCTTTAAATCGTGAAAAGGATTATATCCTTCCCTATTACCGGGATCTTGGGGTAGTGCTTGCATTTGGGATGACCGCCAGAGATTTAATGTTATCCAGTTTTGCAAAAGCGGAAGATCCGAATTCAGGCGGAAGGCAAATGCCTGGCCATTTTGGGCAAAAAAAGAATCGCATCGTAACGGGATCTTCGCCAGTTACCACTCAAGTGCCGCATGCAGTGGGGATTGCACTCGCTGCAAAAATGGAAGGAAAAGATATCGTTTCATTCGTTACATTTGGTGAAGGGTCATCAAACCAAGGTGATTTCCATGAAGGAGCGAATTTTGCAGGTGTACATAAACTTCCGGTTATCTTGATGTGCGAGAATAATCAATATGCCATTTCCGTCCCTATCGAAAAACAATTGGCCTGCAGCAAAGTGTCGGACCGGGCCATTGGTTATGGCATGCCAGGGGTGACGGTTGATGGAAATGATCCGATCGAAGTATACCGGGTGGTGAAAGAAGCGGCTGAGAGGGGAAGGCGTGGTGAAGGACCAAGCTTGATTGAAACGGTTTCATACAGGTTGACACCCCATTCAAGCGACGATGATGATAGTCAATACAGGTCGCCTGAAGAAGTATCGGAGGCAAAAAAAATAGATTCAATCATTACATTCGGGGCCTATTTAAAAGCTGTAGGGATCATGGATGATCAATTAGAGAAACAAATGAACGAGGAAATAATGGAAGTTGTGAACGAAGCGACGGATTATGCGGAAAATGCTCCATTTGCAAATGAAGACACGCTTTCAAAATACGTTTATGCAGATAAGTAAGGAGGAAAGAAGATGGCAGTGATATCTTATATAGATGCCGTTATAATGGCTATGCGAGAAGAAATGGAACGTGATTCCCGTGTATTTGTCTTAGGGGAGGACGTAGGGAAAAAAGGCGGCGTTTTTAAAGCGACATCTGGTTTATACGAACAATTCGGGGAACAGCGGGTCATTGATACCCCGCTTGCTGAATCAGCAATCGCAGGAGTGGGCATTGGCGCGGCCATGTATGGGATGAGGCCGATTGCAGAAATGCAATTTGCTGATTTTATCATGCCTGCAATCAACCAAATCATTTCAGAAGCTGCAAAAATTCGTTATCGCTCCAATAATGACTGGCAATGTCCTATCGTCATCAGGGCTCCATACGGCGGGGGAGTACATGGCGCGTTATACCATTCACAATCTGTTGAAGCCATTTTTGCCAATCAACCGGGACTTAAAATTGTCATGCCATCTACGCCATATGACGTGAAAGGGTTATTGAAAGCAGCCATTCGTGATGATGACCCGGTCCTTTTCTTTGAACATAAACGTGCCTATCGCCTTATTAAAGAAGAAGTGCCGACTGATGATTATGTTTTACCCATTGGTAAAGCGGATGTAAAACGTGACGGCGAGGACGTTACCGTGATTACTTACGGCCTTTGTGTTCATTTTGCGCTTCAGGCAGCTGAAAGACTTGCCAGTGATGGCATATCCGTTCATATACTTGATCTGCGAACCGTTTATCCATTGGATCAAGAAGCCATTATTGAAGCTGCATCGAAAACAGGAAAGGTCCTATTGATTACTGAAGATAATAAGGAGGGGAGCATCATTGGTGAAGTATCGGCAATTATTGCAGAAAACTGCCTCTTCGATCTGGATGCCCCAATCATGAGACTGGCAGGCCCGGATGTTCCAGCGATGCCATATTCCCCAGCATTGGAGAAATCCTTCATGGTGAATCCTGAAAAAGTTGAAAAGGCACTGCGGGACCTGGCAGCCTATTAAATGATCGGCACGGAGGAACGAACCTAGTAGGAAATTGCCAAGGATGTCCGTGAACTTGCCCAAAAAGTCCGAACAGGTAAGGTGAAACCTGAAGATATGGGATAAGGGTACATTAACAATCAATAAAACAGGTGATTTCTATTCCATTCAGCCAATGGGGATAATCAATCATCCACAGAATACCACCATTCAAGTTGAGTCTATCGTCAAACGACCTTAGAATTTTCTCGGATCTTATACGTTGCAGCAAGTCGGCAAATATTAAACTTAATCTTGTATTATTGGAGACGAGACTACAGCGAGTATAGACCAAGCACCTGAAGAGTAATGTTCGAACAAGTTGACTATTTCATAAATTACTATTACTTTCAATAGTTCACATAATACAGATTAGTAAACATCAAAATCAGCCGTTTATATCGGGGTTGAATCTTAAAAATGAACGTAAGTCTAGCAACTATAAAAAAGGTTGCCAGGCTTTTTTTGCGCTAAATAAAATCTATAGAAGCGTGAAAAAATAATCTATTTGATTACGATAGAGAGGGCATATAATATCTCGACCGATTTTTTTAAATGGCTCTTTTCGTAAAGATTGTTGTTTTTAAAACGAAACTATTTAAGGTTGATTGGAGCGGAAGTGCGAGACTCCTGCGGGAGCGGCGGGACAGGTGAGACCCCACAGGCGTTTACGCCGAGGAGGCTCACCGCCCGCACCAAGGAAAGCGAGCATCTGGAGGGGAAATCAACCACAACTCACTACCTGGTAAATAGCAACAAAGTATGTGAAAACAGCCTTTTAAAAACACTTTATTTCGCGGTGATTTTTTGAAAAAATTTCATTTTGTAAGGATGTATTGAACAAAAGCGCGGCATTATATGGTAAATGATTCTGGGTAAAGGAGACTTACTGGACAATTCTCCAATAATAAACTATTAGATATGGTATTTGAAAGTACATATTATGGAATTGTAATTGTCGATAAATTCGATATATTAGCAATGAATATTGTGAATTTTTAAATGTTGTACGCGGTACAGTGATTGGTGAACATGTTAAGTATTACCCAAAACTTAGCTTAAACGGGCGGTAGGAGGAAGAAACGAAATAACATGTTGTGTTTTTTTACTTTTTTTTCAGATGAAAGCAAGCCTATAGACTGGCTTGCCTTCTTTAATGAACTCCAGCTTCTTTAGTTTTTTATGATATGAAAAAACATTTATTTGATTCGAAATCTGTGGCATTTTTATCCTGCTCTATACCGATTTTGGCAGAAAATAAATTTCAAGTTCATCTTATATTTTATATGAAATCCCTAACAATGTTTGTCATAATAAGAAAGTAGGAAGGGGGAACATCATGCTTCGATTATACGGGGCTTTAATCGGCCTTAGTTTGATATGGRGTTTATCGTTTGTTTTTATGAAGTGGCTGCTCCCGCCAGCGGGCATTTGGGGAATTGTTTTTCTCCGCTGTTTGGCAGGTGCTGTTATGCTGCTTCCCATTTTATGGTTGAAGCGCAGGGATATCAATTGGAAATTGCCGTGGAAAGCACTGGTCGTTGTCGGAATCTTCAATTGTGGATTAGCATGGGGATTAATAGCTTTAAGTGAAACAGAGATTAACAGCAGCACGGCATCAATTCTTAATGCAACCACTCCGATCTGGACGGGGATCATCGGATTTATCATTTTTTCATATGTTTTAACCGCCCGACAATGGGTGGGCATTCTTATCGGTTTTTTCGGAATTCTAGTATTGATGGATTTTCAAGTCGGTCAGCTTTTCGGCAAGGAATTCATTGGGATTGGGACAATGCTGCTAGCGTCCACCTGTTATGGTTTTGCCGGCCAATTTACGAAAAGATTTCTTTCCAATACCAGCATATTGGTCATTACGACGTTTACGCTGCTCACGGGTGCCGTTATCGGTTTGATCGGGATGCTGATAACAGAGCCGATTAAGCCAGTGATGTTGTTGGAACCGCTAACGATTTTATCCATAGTCGGACTTGGGTGCTTTGGCTCTGGGCTAGGACAGCTGATCTATTTCTACATCAATAAAAATGGCAGCCCAGAGTTAGCCGCAACGGTCACATATCTTATTCCTGGAACCGCTATGGTTTGGGGCTATGTCCTGCTGGGAGAAGCGATTAATCCTAATGTAATTATTGGCCTGCTTATTATTTTCGCAGGAGTTTATCTTTCTTCTAAGAAGTCAAAAGTAAATGATGGTACAAATTCTTCATCCGAAAAACAAGGGGAATTGCGTCAAGTAAAATAAAAAAACAAAACGAAATAGCCCTCACGTAAAGGATTTGTTTTTTCCTGGGGGCTTTCGTATTAAAACACATTTAATTCTGATTCAATTTTGCCAAAGAAGTGATGGATCGTCTTTGCCGCGACTTTATAGCTATAGCAGTAACCTATATTCTAAAATGGTATTTGCTTTAGGGGATATTATAAAAATGAAAATGGACAAGGACGTTTTTTTTTTGCCTAAATTATTTTGAAGTTGAGATATATTAATTTGAGGTAATGTTGTTGACAACAAATGTTATTCATGATAAATTATCTTTAAATAAAGATATATTAATTCGAGATAATAAACCTCCTTTAATGAATAGGCCACTCTTATTGAAGGAAAAATGTAGGGGATAAAGAAAGAAGCTGAACATCCAAAAGTTGAATTGTTTTAATGGGAGGAATAAAATATGAACGGATTAAAAGGAATACACCACGTAACAGCCATAACAAGCAGTGCAGAAAAGAATTATGAATTTTTCACAAATATATTAGGCATGCGTTTAGTCAAGAAAACAGTTAACCAAGATGATATCCAAACGTATCACCTGTTTTTTGCTGACGATGTAGGCGGTCCAGGTACTGACATGACTTTCTTCGACTTTCCTGGTATTCCAAAAGGAGTGCATGGGACTAATGAGATTTCAAAAACATCCTTTCGTGTACCGAATGATGCAGCATTAGATTATTGGGTTAAGCGCTTCGATCGATTAGAAGTGGGGAATACAGGAATCCAAGAACAATTTGGTAAAAAGATCATTTCTTTTGTTGATTTTGATGATCAGCAATATCAATTGATCTCAGATGAAAACAATGAAGGGATTGCAGCTGGAATCCCTTGGCAAAAAGGACCGATTCCCCTGGAGTATGCAATTACAGGATTAGGACCAATTTTCATTCGCATCGCCAACTTCGAATACTTTAAAGAAATGATGGAAAAAGTCCTATTATTCAAAGAAATAGACACTGAAGGATCATTTCATTTATTCGAAGTAGGGGAAGGTGGGAATGGAGCACAAGTAATTGTCGAACATAATTCTATCCTTCCTCAGGCACGGCAGGGTTTTGGGACTGTTCACCATACAGCCTTCCGTGTAGAAGATCGTTCCGTTCTTGAAGAATGGATCAAAAGAATGGAAAGCTTCCAATTTCATACTTCCGGTTATGTTGATCGTCACTTTTTTGAGTCGCTTTACGTGCGAGTGGCGCCGCAAATTTTATTCGAGTTTGCCACGGATGGTCCTGGATTTATGGGGGATGAGCCATATGAAACGCTTGGGGAAAAGTTATCTTTACCACCGTTCTTAGAACCGAAAAGGGATCAAATCGAAAAGTTGGTCCGTCCCATTGATACAGTAAGAAGCACCAAGGAATTCATTAAAGAATAAATGATAGCCTTTTGCGAATTATATATTGGTTTATGCCCATACTAAAATAGGTAGAAATAAAAAATGGAATAATCATTTGAAATAGAAAAAATGCTCTGGAGGAATGAATCATGACAAAAGATTTTTACACCGCGATTAAAGAGAGACGATCATATTATGGAATCAATAAAGAAGTCCAAGTATCGGATGAGAAAATTAAAGAAATAGTTGAATTTGCGGTAAAACACACACCATCGGCTTTTAATTCCCAATCCTCCCGCCTTGTTGTTTTGACAGGCTCGGCACATGATAAATTTTGGGATATTACGACACAGGCTTTAAGGAAAGCTGTTGGAGATAGAGATTTCTCTGGTACTCAACAAAAAATGGATTCCTTTAAAGCGGGATATGGGTCAGTTTTATTCTTTGAAGATGAATCTGTGGTGAAATCACTTCAAGAACAATTTGCAACCTATGCCGATAACTTCCCAATCTGGTCTCAACAAACATCAGGCATGCATCAATTAGTTGTTTGGACTGCACTCGAAGCAGAAGGATTGGGAGCAACTTTACAGCATTATAATCCTCTAATTGATGATGAAGTGAAAAAAGAATGGGATGTTCCAAGTAACTGGAAATTGATTGCGCAAATGCCATTTGGAAATCCAACAGCTCAACCGGGTGATAAAGAGTTCAAACCACTTGAGGATCGTATAAAATTTTATAAATAAAGTGGACTGAAAAGATAAACATTGTTGAGAGCCAATTCTAATTGGCTCTCTTTTGTTTGTGCTCATTTGCCCATGTTTTCATTATTACAATAGCAAAAAATATATTTCCACTATTTTTTGCTATAAAGTGGCTATACATTTGTAAAAGTTCTATATGTAATAATTTTGCTTGTTATTCAATTCTTTAAAAATGAGAGCTATTCCTTGGTCAAGTTTTTGTATATTTGTATTGGACACGTTTATCTTTACTATTTTTTCCTGGTGAAAACCATCTATATAATTTTGACCTATCRTCTCTACCAGTACTTGTTGATTTTGTAAGTTTTTGATGAGGTGAGCACTATTTAAACGATTAGGCAGTACGATATGAGCGTTCATACATATGGATGATGGGCGATAAAAGCCTTGAGCAGAGTGCTTTTCTAGAGCATCATATAGCAATTTTGCACGCCCTAGATAGGACAGACGTACTTTGTTTCTATGGCGTTCAAACATACCGCTCTTTATATAGATTTCCAAGGCTGCTTGTGAAATCATTGAACTATCAATATCCGCTGTTCTTTTATATAGTTGAAAGCTGACCGCTAATGGTTTAGGCAATACGGCAACACCTATGCGCAATCCTGGAAACATTATTTTAGAGAAGCTTTTTAAATAAATGACCATGTGATGAGTATCCCCGGAAAAAATGGGGTCTACCTTCATATTCTCTTCGAAATCTGCTAAATAATCATCTTCTACAATATAGACACCATACTTTACAGCAAGTTTTAGTATCTCTTCTCTGTCCTTTTTAGAGTAAGAAGTCCCTAACGGATTATGGAAACGGGGCATCGTATAAAAGAATTTAATTTTCTGACTGCTGAAAATCCGCTCTAATTCCCCAAAATCAATACCTGCCGCTGTTCGTTGGATTCCTAGCACGGAAATCTTGTACGCTTTCAATTGCTCCACAAACAGATGATAACTAGGCTGTTCAACAAGTATATGGGTACGTTCATTAGGAAATGGGATGAACGTTAATAAGGAAAGGGCTTGTTGCACGCCAGAAGTAATGAAAATCTGTTCTTCTTTTGCGAAAACCTGATACTGCTCTAATTGTTTTTGTATCACTTTAATTAAAGAGGGTAGTCCTTTTGGGGTGCCATAGATAAACAATTCTTGCTGATAGGTATCGATGGCTTTGTTGATACAATGTTGAAAGTCATGATACGGAAATTGATGCCAAGAGGGAGCGGAGGTAACAAAGTCGATTTCCGCTGTTGGTTCACTTTTACCATCAAATTCTTTTTGAACGACATAATATCCACTTTTAGGAACCGCGTAGATTAAATGCCTCTTTTCCAATTCTTGCAGGGCTTTCAAGACTGTACTTTTACTACATTGATGTTGTTCGCTTAATCGACGAATCGATGGGAGTTTAAAGCCCGCTTTGAGCTGTCCATTTTGGATCAGAGATTCAAATTCATTAAACAAAGCTTCGTATTTTAACATGAATTCCTCCTAAAAACTGTACCGTTACAGATGCTTCTTATTTGTATTGTATCGTAGTGAAGCTTTTAATACGATATTAACAACCGGCCGGGTGTTGAAAAGGAGGATTGACTCAATATGCCAGAACAAAAAAAAGCCTATTTTGCGGCGATACTATATGCTTTTATTATTGGATTTTCATTTATTTTCACAAAAATATCATTAATGGAAGCGAGTCCGCTAGATATATTGGCACATCGATTTACGATGGCTTTTTTGATCGCGATAATTTATAAGCTGTATAGGAGGACATCAGTGAAAATGAGTGCAAAGGATACTTTGAAAATTCTTCCGTTGGTGCTCCTTTATCCAATTTCATTCTTTACCTTTCAAGTGTTTGGTCTCGTATATACCTCATCTTCAGAGGCGGGTATTATCCAAGCGACCATACCAATTTTCACGTTATTATCAGCTTCATTATTTTTGAAAGAATATGCGGGTAAAAGTCAAAAATTTTTCCTTTATTTTTCAGTGATGGGGGTCATCTTTATCTTTGTCATGAACGACTTGCAACTTGAGGCTCATAGTTTGAAAGGAACGATCCTGATCTTATTATCCTCGATTGCTGCCGCTCTCTATAATGTGGTAGCTAGGACATTAACAAAGCAATATTCACTATTTACATTAACTTATGTGATGACGTTCTTTGGTTTTGTTGCTTTTAATAGTATGGCCATCATCAACCATATAATTAATCAATCAATTAGTAGCTTTTTTTTACCCTTAACAAGTAGTTCATTTCTTATTTCAATCGTATATCTTGGTGCATTATCGTCACTGCTTACTGCTTTTTTATCAAACTATGCATTATCTATATTACCTGCCTCTAAAATGAGCGTTTTTAGTAATTTAGCGACATTGATTACGATCATAGCTGGGGTAATTTTCTTACATGAAACCATTCACTATTATCACGTTGTAGGTGCAATGATTATTCTTGTTGGTGTAATCGGCACGAACTATTTTGGTGGAAATCGGTCAAAGCATATTAGTAAAACTATTGCCGAGCCATTGATGAAAAGGGAGGTAAAGTGAATGAATAAATATGTGTTGTTACTCTTGATTAGTGGTATATGGGGATCTCAATTCTTCTTTATTGCATTAGTTATAGATGATGTTGGGGTTATTACTTTGTCAGCCATCAAAGCATGTATCGGTGGTATCTGTTTATTCTTCATTGGTTTTTTCTTATCAAAAGAAGAGCGCAGAGTAAATAGGAGTTATTATAAATGGTATATAATCATTGCGGTTTTCGAGGTTGTACTGCCATTCGCGTTTATTGCACAAGGGCAGAAAACGGTGCCTAGCAGTATCGCAGCGATGCTGATTGGAATGGTTCCTGTCTTTACCATCCTCTTTTTAATAGCATTTTTCAAAAGAAAAAGCACAAGGGGGGAGATTACAAGTATCCTATTCGGGTTTGCAGGTATTGCTTTCCTATCCTGGCCAACACAAGGATTCCAAGACTTTTTTAACAGTATTCAGGGTAGTATCCTATTGATATTGGCCGCCATGAGTTTTGGATTATCATTGATTATCATGGAGAAATTAAACGAGGGGTCTTCCGTTATTCATATGAGAAATGTATTACTGATTGCCAGTGCATTTCTAATCCCCATGTCCCTTTTGTTTGAGCAATCTTTCAAATTGGATATAGAACCATCTCAATCCATCTACTTAGCGATTTTAGGCATATTCCATGCGGGTGTTGTTTACGCATTATTTAATAGGCTGATTCGGCAAGAAGGCGCTTTATTTACTTCATTTAGTAATTATATAGTGCCTGTCATCGGAATGATTCTAGGCTTTTACTTTTTACATGAAGCGCTGTCTATTCATCAATTGATTGGAATGGGTATAATTATGATGTCATTAGTTTTTTTAGACAAAAAATTAATGAAAAAGTTGATAAGAAAGTAGTTTTTTATATGCTCTGGTTCATAGCATAGC